>JBDNJH010000015.1:0-5754 GCA_041687875.1 Flavobacteriales bacterium
ATTGACCAGGGGCACTCACAAAATTGGAATATGCATTCGGAAAAATAGGTGTTGGTTCGTTGAGTATAACGCTGGCCTGTGCTGTACAATTATTTGCATCCGTTACGGTAACGGTATTTGCGCCAGCCACCAAGTTTGTTGGATTCTGCTGTGTACTTCCCGAAGACCATGAATACGTTATTGGAGCAAGTGCGCCATTTACCGTAAGATTGGCTGAACCATCATTTCCTCCGTTACAACTTACGTCAGTGCCGTTGGAAATTGCAACTGTTATTCCTGGAGGATTACCTAGCGTAATGCTTGCGGTTGCTGTACATTGGTTGGCATCGGTAATAGTTACCGTATTGTTTCCTGCAATGAGATTGGTCGGATCCTGAATGGTGCTTCCCGTAGACCACAAATAAGTATAAGGAGGCGTTCCGCCATTGACAGTTAAATCTGCCGTTCCATTTCCTACCGTGCAACTGGTTGGATTAGTTCCTGTGATTGAACTTGTAATTTGAGTGGGTTGAGCAATTGAAACAGGAATGGTTTCCGCACAACCGCTATTGGCACCCGATTGGGCAAAAACAAATCCGCTTCCGGCAGGAAGCCCCGGAACGGAGTTGGTAGGAGAATAATTCACTCCATCTGCCGAATAGGTATAATTTGGATGCCCTCCTGAACTGGTAACGGTAACTACTCCATCGCTCCCTCCAAAACAGGTTACATCAGTAACGGTTACGGAATTCTGAAAACTTAGGTCAACGTTATTGCAGGCCGTGTTATTTATGAGCTGCGGAGCACCAACGGGCGTTCCGTTCCATGCGGCATTGCCTTGAAGATTGAGATAGTTTCCTTCAAACTTGTAATAGGCCAACAGTCCAGGTTGAGTTGTTGGAGTTGGCAAATTCATCATATTGGCCTGAATCTCGGCCTGTGTCCGTGCCACGTTCCAGATTCTCACCTCATCAATGTATCCAATCCACGATTCGCATTGACAGTTTGACTGATCGCCAATGGCGGTTACTAAATTGTTGGTCACCAAATTTCCTGTATGTGGCGTTGAAGATGCCAGACATCCGTTCACATAATAATCCAAACTTGTACCGTTATAGGTGAACGCAAGATGATAACACTGGCCTTGAATCAAATTGAACCCCGTTACTGCATTTACATATCCATTTGTGGTGGTAATCTCCGCTGAACCGGGACGCATCAGGTAGTTTACATTTCCGGGAGCCGTGTGCTTTGATACAATGTTCACACCATTACCAGTTTGGGTAATGATTGCTTCAACCGTAATCTGATTACCCGTAACGTCCAAATCTCCAACACGAACATAATTAGCCCCGTTAGGAATGTATAGCGACTGCTGCCCCTTAACAATTGACGCAACAAGCACAAGAATGGTGGAAAAGAAAAGAAGAGAAACGAATCGTTTCACCGATGGAGTTGGAGTTAGGTCTGTAAAGCTAAAAAATGTCTTCACCAATACAGACGAAATACACCAAGAAGGATGCTTACAAATTTGGGTTTTCAGATCGGCAGCACCGAATTCTCAGGAATCCAACCTACGCTTCCGTTAGAAAGTCTGATGCGGACCCAACCATTCAAAGCATCCGAAGTACTGACAACAAGTCCTTCGTGAATGACGAACAAATCTTTGCCTTTTTGATCAGGAGCACTTTTTGCGTTCACCGTTGATGCAAACACAACGGCACGCTTATCATTCACAGCATGGCTGTAATTGGTTTGTGCAGCGAAAATTGAAAAACCGAACCAAAGCAATGCGATAATGCCTGAGTAGAATGTCAGCCGTTTCATTCCTTCTTCGCTCGAAAACCTGAAAAGCAACAAACCACCAAGGGCAAGAATGAGGGAAATAACTGCCGACCAAGCCCAACCGTCCGTTGTAAACGTTTTAAGCACAGCTTCCCACCAAGTAATGAAGAAAAGCTGTGGTATCTCTTCTATCCTATCCTTCACACTCAGATTGGCCAATTTCAGATTGAACTGAATGTCATCATCCTTAGGAGAAAGCTTTAGCGCTCGTTCATAATTGAGAATGGATGGCGCTATTTGGCCTGCTTTAAAGTAGGCATTTCCCAAATTGTAATGAACTTCAGCAGAGACATATTCCTGCGATAGAATTTCCTCATAAAGCTGGGCTGCATCAGAATAACGCTCTTCAATGAAAGCTGTATCTGCTTTGGATTTGGTCGTTTCTACCTGTGCCATTATTGCAGTTGGCAACATCCAAAACAGAGCGATTATCACCAGCAACCATTTCGAGTTTCGAGCCTGCCCGTTCGGCAGGCGGGTTTCGGATTTCCTTCTGTCATGCTGAGGAACGAAGCATCTCATATTCATTTGTCCGCAATAAAGAGATTCCTCGTTCCTCGGAATGACAAGCGGGGTGTAAGTTTCATACCTGCCCGTCCGGTAGGCGGGTTTCAAGTTTTCCTTTTCGAGTTTTTTATTTCGAATTTCGGATTTCTCTTTTCCGATTTCATATTTGAGATTTCCGTCAAGCATGATTCTCCACATTTACGATTGCTGCCAATGCCTCATCATACACACTTCCCATTTGCTTATCGGCACCAGGAGCAAAACGGGCAAACTCTGTCTTATCCAACACGCCAATGAAAGCGCTTACTGTTTCTTCAGGAACGTTCTTACTTGCGAGAACTGCTTTTATCTTATCCTTACTCAAGGCTGAAACCGGAATCTGGAACTTATCGGCCGCATAGTCTGAAAGTGCCTTGAAGACTTCTTCGTAAAACAAAGCAGTCTTGTTCTCATCCCAAAGCTTCTTGGCTTTGGTTAATCGTTTTTTAGCAAGACCAGTTGCACGCTTGCTCTTTAAAAGCCCCATATCGTTTCCTTGCGAGCGCTGATATTCTGCGTAACCGATAAGCAGGATAAATAGCAGAATTGGAACTCCAACTGCTGCGTAGAACGGAACCGAACGGTAAAAGAAACTTGTGCCGTCCAACAGCGGATATTTTCCTTGTTTGATGTAACGGATATCGCTGCCAATCAATTGAATATCTTCCTTATTTGTGATGTTTACCGAAGGTGAAGATGCTTCATCTGCCTTGCCTTTCTCCACAATCAAATCGAATGCTTCCTGTGTGTCTGTTTTAAATTTTCCTGATGATGGATCGAAATAGCTGAAAGAGAATGGGCCGATTTTAAACTCACCAGCGTAACGCGGAATGAGCACATATTCGAATGTTCTGCTTCCCGAAATGCCGTTTGAACCAACCTTAATGTTGTCAGCCGTTTTAGGGTCGTACACCTCAATGTCCGGTGGAAATTCGAGTGCGAGCGCCTGCAGCTGATACAGGTTTCCTTCACCACTTACAGTTACTTTGAGATTGACAGCCTCATTTGACTTTGTTTCCGTTTTGTCCAGTGTAGCTATCATTTTCAAGTTCCCAGTCAGACCGCTGAAATCGCTTGGTTTGCCTGAAGGATATGGCTTTACGTTGATGGTAACGGAATTGGATTTGACAGCGCGTTGCGTATCCTCGTACCCACCAAAGAACTGGTCGAAAACAGAACGGCTTCTTCCTGATGAACGTTCGCGAACAACGGCCACAAACTCCATTGGATTAATGGTAACATCTCCCGTTTTCTGAGGATAAACCACAAATTGCTTAACGAGTCCTGTCTGATATTGCACACCATCTACCACTTCATTCTGCCATTGGAACTGCGGATTGGAACTTGTTTCCTTGCTCCAAAAACCTTCAAAAGAAGGAAGCTTCCATCCATCGAGATTGACAAGCGTAACTCTATTGTAAATCTTGAGGTCAACGGTAATTTTCTCTCCCAAATAGACACTTTTCTTACTCACTTCTACTCTAGCAAACAAGTCATTGCTGCTTGCTGACGATTTGGTCTGCTGCTGTTCTTGCTGTTGCGCTCCACCCGATTGTTGGCCTGAATTATTGGCTTGCTGTGCTCCTTGTATCACATTGACTGTCAACGCGTTTGACTCAATTACATTTCCGTTGAGTTTAATCTTAGCTGGAGCAATCGTAAACTCTCCCGTTTTGGCTGCGCGAAGTACATACGAATAGGAAATGGACTGGGACATGGTGCCGTTTACGAACTGCATGGCCGTACTCTGATTGGGCCCGCCCAGCACTTGGAAATCCGAAATTTCTGGTGCCACAAAGTTGGACCCGTTTCCGTTCAATTCCCAAGTTACCTGAAAGCGCTGTCCAACCTGCACTTGGCTTGGCGCAGAGGCCGTCAACTTTTGAGCAATCGCAGTTACTGAGAACAACATTCCCAAGACGCATAAGAAGAAGTATGTGGTTTTTAGGTTCAAGTTTTAATTCTTAATTATTTCGCTTGCCTTGCTATCCGAAACAACATCAACGCGTCACCCTAAACTTGTTTCAGGGTCTATCATATCTGTTGATACGCTTGAGGCGCACAGCATGACATGTTCTGCTGATTTTGGGCAGGAAAGCAGAGAATCACATTTCTAATTATTCATTCTTAATTTTTAATTCCAAAAAGACTACCAGTCCTTCTCAATATTCCCCTTCACCCCTTTCTTAATCTTCTGCTCTTCCAGTCGATCGCGAATCTTCTTCTCGTCTTGATCCAAGGCATCCAACGCACGTTCTGCATCCTCCTTAGAAATCTCTCCCTCCTTAGGTTGTTGTTCCTTCTGCTCGTCTTGCTTCTCTTGATCTTTTTGTTGTTGCTCTTGGTCTTTCTTGTCCTGATCCTTCTTCTCGTCCTGCTTTTGATCTTGCTTTTGCTGATCTTCTTTCTGCTGGTCGTCTTTCTTGTCTTTGTCCTTGTCCTGATCTTTCTTCTGCTCTTCTTCCTGTTGTTTCTGCAACATGCGCTTGGCGTATGACAGGTTATACTTCGTGTCGATATCCGTTGGATTGTTCCTCAGCGATTGCTTGTAAGCATCCACACCTTCTTGGTACTTCTTCGTTTTCATAAACGAATTGCCCAAGTTATGAAAGGCAGCAGCCTTCTGTTCCTTGTCGTCTGTGAGGTTCGGTAACGCTTGAAACGCACTTGCGGCCTCTTCGTAACGCTCTTGTTTAAAGAGTGCATCGCCTAGATTGAACCCTGAAATGAAAGCATCTGCTCCTTGGGTCTGCCCTTCTCGGTAGGTCATTTCGGCTTCTCCGAACTTGCCGTCCTTGTAAAGTCCGTTTCCTCTAGTAATGAGGTCATTTGGTTGTTGGGCGAAGGTTGATGCTGCTAACAATAGCATCATGAAGAGGAAAAATGCACTCTTTTTGAAAGCCAAGAGACTGCCGCGCTCGCACCTCGCTCGCAATGACGGGGCCAACTCTTTAATCGCTATGAACTCTATAAACTTCATCAACTACTTACTTTTTCCTTTAAACAGATTCAATCCTCCCAGAACCTTCAATTTGCGCGAAGGTAACAGCACCTCAATCAACAGCAAGAGCAATGCCACGGCAATGAAATACTGAAACCGATCTTCATAACTCGTAAACATCTTGCTTTCAAACTCCTCGCGCTGCATTCCTTCCAGTTCGTCCATCAACACATCCAAACCAGTTCTGGAATTGTTGGCACGAACATACGTTCCTTCGCCAGCGGCAGCCACTTGTTGCAACATGGTTTCGTTTAGTTTGGTAACAACCGTATTGCCTTCGCGGTCTTTTCGGTAGCCGAGTTTCTGTCCACGCACGTAGGTTGGAATGGGCGCGCCATCCACCGAACCAATACCGATTGTATGCACCTTAATTCCGAGTTCTG
>JBDNJH010000140.1:0-4861 GCA_041687875.1 Flavobacteriales bacterium
AACGCAGCAAAGAGTAGATGTTTTTTCATGATGTATGTGTTGATGTTTAATTATTTAGATCAAATATAGATCTTCATTGTATAGAACAATATCATTCAAAACACAAAAAAATAGGCTTGTCTAGCGCAGCTCAGCGCTGTTGATTATTGCATCTACCTGTCGCAGGTAGTTGCGTTTGTTTTTGCCCGGGGCAAACACGAAGCCGTGGAGGTCAATAACGTTCTTTTCGCTTGCATCAAGCATGGAGTAACTCACAAATGGGCCGCCCATAAGCGCACCCTCTATGTGCCACAGCCCCACAAGCTTGCTGGCGTATTTTTGGTGGATGGAGGTCTCCGACAAACGGGGCGGATATTCAGTAACGGTGCTCATGTAGGTGCCCGCATCAGGCCCCGGTACAAATTCTTTTGAGAAGCCGTCCATTGCTTCAATCATTCCTGCAAGGGAGAAGGTGTTTTCCTTGGTGTAAGGTTCTGTATAGATGAGAATGCTCTGCGTTACGTCTGCGGTCTCGTATCTTATCCAACAAAAGTTCTCTTCTTGCCGCACAATATTGTATCCTTTTGGCACGGAAAGCTTTACGCCAAACGCGGCCTCAACCGGTTTTACAACATCCATGTTTTCCTGTGCGCGGTAGCTCTTTAATATCCGTTCTTCTTCCTTTTTGAGGATGTGACCAAGGATGCGCGAAGCGTTGGCAGCAAATATTTCTAGGTACGCATCAACCGTTGGCGCAGAAATCTCTACTACCACCTGTGGCGTGGCCCAAACATCCGTCTTCAATTGAATGTTGGTGGGCAGCCCATCGCCAATATGCACAGTAACTATGTTTCTGTGGCTCTGAAAGATCTTTGTGAACGCAGAAGATTTTACATGCACCACATTAAACATGGGCTCTGCCTGAGGCAAACCATATACGTGCTGCGACAATACCTCAAATGTTGTGTCTCCGGCTGGTCCGTTCCAGTAGGCATCGTCCATTACCAAAACCAGCTCGCCTGCCTTGCCCGTTATACCCGGTAAGGGCATTTGAGGGGCATCGCACGCGGAGACGAAAAAGACGATGAGTAGGAGGTAAGCGTATTTCATGCTAGCCAATCTTGAGTTTTACACCAATTTTTAACTGATAATTGCCAGTGATATTGTTCAATTCCTTCAATTGGTCCACACTCAATCCGTTCTTCTTGGCAATATCCCATAATGTATCGCCCGATCGCACGATGTAGTAGCGAGCTTCGCCCGCTGGCTTTTCTGATACGGTGGAGGATGAGGTGGAGCTGCTCTTTGCCACCGTTTGTGCAAACACCACAAGGTTTTGTCCGATGTTAATTGTGTTGCTTCGGAGCTTGTTCCAAGTTCTTAGGTCTGTTACACTTACACGGTAGCGGGCCGCAATGCCGCTCAAAGTCTCGCCCGACTTTACTTGGTGCGTCTTCTTCACTTCTTTCATTATTTCGCCTTGGTTGGCGTAGGCCTCATTCACTTTCGGCTCTGTTACCTCGTAAAAGTCTTCGAGGTTAGAGAGATACAGGCCTATTTTCTTTTTTGGAAGCACAAGCGGAATGCCTTTGATGTTCTCTGGAAGGATGTCGTGCTTAAAGATGGGATTGAGAAACTTCAAATCGTCCTTTGGTATCTGCAACACAGCGGCTAATGTGTTCAGGTTGGTCTCTCTGCGCACCATTACTGTGTCCAGTTCGTAGTCGAAGAAGGCTGGCTTTACGGGATATATGTTGTGGTCGGCCGCGTGCTTCATCATGTAGTTAACGGCAATGAATGCGGGCACGTATCCTTGCGTTTCTTGGGGAAGATATGGCCTTACTTCCCAGTAAGTGCGCTTACCTCCGGCACGTCTAATGGCTTTCAATAACGTTCCTGGCCCACCATTGTAAGCGGCAAGCACCATTTGCCAGTCGCCAAACATTCCGTACAGAAATTTAAAGTATTCGCAGGCGGCCACGGTGCTTTGGTACGGGTCGGATCTATCATCAACATACGATGTGCTGTTGAGGTCGTAGATCTTACCGGTTCTGTACATGAACTGCCACAGTCCGGTGGCGCCCGACTTAGATACTGCGTTCGGATTCAGTGCTGATTCGATGATGGCAAGATGTTTCAGCTCTATTGGGAGCTTATAGCGGTCGAGGGTTTCTTCAAACAACGGGTAGTAGAGCTCTGCAAGCCCAAGCAAACGACCTACTTTGTCGCGATTGCGCATAAGGTAGGCGTTGATATAGGCCATTACCGACTCATTGTATACAAGGTCGAACGGACTAGCCTTATCCAACTCTTTTAAAGCTGCTATGTAGTGCGCCTTATCAAATGTTGGCACCTCTTCTGGCTTATACTTGCGCTTGTTAAGCTTGTTTACGTCTGTTGTGAACTTACTGGAGCGCAGAGCCTTGTTCATGGCCATGCTATCGAGGGCCACAAGGATGGGGTCATCCTTCAAAAGCTTGACTTTGGTTGTGTCCTGGCCAACACAAATGCCCCACGCTGTAAAAAACACGAGTATCATTGTATGAAGACCTTTCTTTACCATTGTTCAGTTCTACTCCCTAACGGACGTTAACTTGCAAAATTATCCAATAGCTCAAACCAAGCGCGCCAACCAAGGATAAGCTATCAACTATTTAGATTGAATTACTACATAATTAGATGAAAACCACAGCATTCAAAGTTTCCACCCCCGCCACATTTTTCCTTTTTCCTTTTTCTTTTTTCTTCTTCCCCGTCAGGCTCATACTTTTTTTCTTTTTTCTTTTTTCTCTTCACGCCTGTAAGAAATATCCCGTCTTCAAAGGAGATTACACGCGCATCGAAACAGCCCCAGGCCCAGAAGATATTGCCTTAGATACAATTGGAGAAATGGAACGCATCATCGCATCCTGTTCGGAGAGGCGCACATTAGATTATAGCAAGAATGGGTTCTATTCGCTCGACATCCAAAGTCAAAAAATCACGCAATTAGCGGTTTCAGGCTTGCCCACATCCATCCAATTACGACCACACGGCATAGACATTGCCATGGTAAAGGGTGTGAAAACGCTCTATGTGGTTAACCACGAGCAGAATGCAGCAGATTTTCCGCCAGCAGGCCGTCAGAGCATCCTCGTATTTGAGTTGAGGGCAGAGGAAGTTGTGTTCAGGCAGCAGTTAACCAATCCGCTTATTGTATCGCCAAATGATGTCTGCACAGATAAGGCTGGTGGCATCTTTGTAAGCATTGATAGCGGAAAGATCAATAGTAAATGGGAAAAACTGATGGCTCTCAAGCATAGCTATGTGCTTCATTTTAATGGAGAAACATGGCAACAGGTGGGCGAAAAGCTCCGTTATGCAAATGGAGTGGGTGTGGCGGACGGCCGCATCTATATTACCGGAACACAGGAGAAGAACATCATATCCTATAAGATGAATGCGGATGGAACATTTTCTCACCCCGAGGAATATCCTACCATGAAAGGAAACGACAACATTACTTTCTACGGCAATAAGCTTGTTACCACCGCACACCTCGATTTTCTCAAGTTCCTAAAGCATGTAAAGGATGGAGATGAACCTACGCCCTGCATCGTTTATTCCATGGATCTGAAAACACACCAGTTGGACACGCTTTACCTAGATAATGGTACGGTAATGAGCGCTGCCAGCACGGGCCTTATATATAAGGATAAGCTATATGCATCTCAGATATTCAACCCGTTCATTATTTCTATTCCCTTGGCAGACTAGTTGACCAAGAAGGACACCTGTTTATACAGGAATGAACATTGCTTCTATATTTGAGTTGTTTTTGCAAAAGTGTTAGCAAGTATTCTATGGGTTTAAAAGAAGAAATTAAGCAGGAAAAAGCATTTCTGAGCGAACGACACAAGGCATTGGTCAATATTATCTATACAGAAGGATGGCTACGCAACCGAATGGGCGAAACGCTCAAACCATTCGACCTTACAAGTCAGCAATACAACGTACTTAGGATATTGCGCGGCAGTAGTCCCAAGGCATTAAGCACATCATGTATTCGTGGTCGTATGTTAGATAAGATGTCAGACGCATCGCGTATTGTAGATCGCCTTCATAAGAAGGGATTGCTCGAAAGACAAGTACGCGCTACCGATAAAAGGTTGGTTGATGTGCATATAAGCGAAGAAGGTCTTAAACTACTGGCGCAGATAGATGCACCAATCAACGATATGGGCCAACTATTCAGCCCCATTACCGAAGAAGAGGCATGCACCCTCAATCAAATACTGGATAAGCTGAGAGACTAGCCTTTCGGCTTCCGCTCAACGATATATTCCTTCACTCTTTTCTCCAGTATTTCTAGCGGCATGGCTCCTTGGCCTATCAAAACGTCATGGAACTCGCGAATATCAAAGTCATTTCCCAGCTCCGACTCTGCCAGTTCCCGCAGTTCGAGGAATTTTAATTGACCCACCTTATATGCGCAGCCTTGTCCGGGCCATACGATGTACCTGTCTACTTCGTCTTCCGCCTCAAGCTCACTAAGCCCAGCATTATCAACCATAAAGTCTATGGCCTGCTCCCGAAGCCACTTTTTATGGTGTATTCCTATGTCGGTCATCATCCGTGCGGTCCTAAAAAGGTCTGATTGCAGCACCGCAATCCTGTCTTGCGGATCAAGAGACTCATTCATTTCGTGGCCAAGACGTTCTGCATACATTGCCCATCCTTCCGCGTAAGCGGTAAAAGGCAAAAACCGCCTGAAGGTGGGCAAGTCCTTCAACTCAACCTGTATTCCCTTCTGCAAATGGTGTCCAGGAATGCCCTCATGGTAAGCATACGTCTTGGCAAGTGGTTTGGTCAGGTGGTCGGCCTTCCACGTGTTTACGTAAAG
>JBDNJH010000141.1:0-23159 GCA_041687875.1 Flavobacteriales bacterium
CCGATGGCGCGCGTTTAGCCTTTCACGTAACGCGTGCCGTTGATGAGTAACGCACCGATAACGCGCTTTTACAAACCGCGTGTCTCCACAGCCAAACCAAGCAGGTCTCCTATACAGCTATATCGCCCTTTCAGGGCTTGGTTCTGTGCTGGGCAGAGAACCACAGGGCTTCACCCCGTGTTAGGTAATCATGCCCTTTCAGGGCTGCGCACCAATAGCCCTGAAAGGGCATCATATATCAGCGAGGGGCATCGCCCTTTGCATCATATATCATCGAGGGGCATCGCCCTTCGCTAATGAGGTAGGTCGGCACATTCATAGCCCTGAAAGGGCGCAATATGATAAGGGTTTCACCCGATGTGCGGGTTTAGCGTTTTGAGTAATGTATGCCGTTGAGAAACAGCCGCCAACATCCCACAGTTGGCGGCTGTCTTGTTTTGGTGGCTTTGCAACCCATACGTTTTTCGGGTTGTCCTTTTTCCTTTTACCATCTTGTATATTTGTATAAAACCGTGCTGTGGGAAAGCTGTTGATATTGTCTAAGTACATTTTTCTGATATACGGAAGCGATATTTCAGAACTTAGGAGGCACATTCATGTTACGTATGAACACCGAGGATACAAGCAAAGCTGTAAGTTTTGGCTTGACCCAGAGATTGCATTGGACGAAAACAAGAAAGGAGAATTTACGGACAAGGAATTGAGGGAAATGGAGAAACTGATACTAGAGAATAAGGCGCTATTAGAACGACAACTTGATTTATTTTACAGTCACCAACCCGTTAAAGCAGAAAGAAAATGAGCATTACAATTTTATCTCTTCCCAAGATCAGGTCTGTTGAGTTCCTCAACAGTTCCATCATGTTCATCCATCTCACCAACGAGCGGACATTCTTGATTCCCTTGGATCAATTTCCTGCTATAAAAACGCTTAGCCCAGAAGAAAGGGCAGATTTTGAGATCATAGATGATGAGAATCTCTCCTTTTTGGCTATTGATGAGATTTATTCTGTGGCGGAACTTATGGGTGTTGAATGATGGTATCATTTAGGCGAGTGTCCCCGATGGTCCGCCTTTCGCGTAACGCGTACCGTTGATGAGATGAGACGCTTCTGCTTGCAACTGATCTAAGATTACAGCCGTCAACTTTTAGAAAGTTGGCGGCTGTTTTTTTTGTGGCTTCCTCATACGTTTTTCCTTTTTCGTTTTCCCCTTTTTCTCAAACATTGAGGCGATTGCTATCTTTGTTTCAAACACACCTGCCATGCAATACGAACATCCCGATTTCAAGCGCATCACCATCGACCCTGCGATATGGTTTGGAAAACCTTGCATCAAAGGCACGCGCATACCAGTCTCTTCCATCCTTTCCTATCTGTCGAGCGGAATGACCATGGATGAAATGCTGAAGGAATTTGAAAGATTGACCAAAGAAGACATCCTTGAGGCATTCGCGTTTTCGTCCTACATGATGAACGAGCGGGTGATTCCGTTGCATAGAAAAGCATCGTGAAATTTCTGCTTGATGAGAATATCCCGCCTTCGCTATGCGAACACCTTGCGGAGCTTGGACATCAGGCAAGGCATGTGAACAAGATCGGGTACAATCATACCGAAGATGCGCTCATTTTTGAGTTGGCTGCCGCAAATGACGAGACCATCATCACGCACGACAACGATTTCGGCATCCTTCACGCTTTTTCGGGAAAATCACGGCCATCGGTCATTCTTTTTCGCTTACAGAAGGTTAATACAGAGATTCTTTTCGGGATTCTCAAAAAGAATCTACCTGAAATGCTTCCCGATCTTGACGGTGGTGCCTTTATAAGCATTGACGAGTATTCTATAAGAATCAGGAAACTACCCATAAATAAAGATGCTTTAAAGCCATAAGGAAATGACCGTTGATGGGTTGAGACGTTTCTGCTTGCAACTGGTCTAAGATCGCAGTCGTCAACCTCCCCAAGTTGGCGGCTTTTTTTTGTGGCTTCCTCAAACGTTTTTCCTTTTTCCCGTTTTTCAGTCGATTCGGCTAACTTTGATAGCATGAACACGGCACAGCTCAAATACGAGCTCATCGAGAAACTGGTACGAACGGAGGACGAACAACTGCTTACGAAAGTGGCCAAACTGATGGGGTCTGTTCCCATTCCTTATCCCAAGAACGAACTCAAACCAATGTCGGTAGAGGAGTTTAACGAGAGAATTCAGAGAGCCGAGGACGACATTGCCGCAGGGCGGGTTTATACAACCGAAGAGGCAAAAAACAAACTCGGTCTGTAATGGCCCTTTCAAGAGTGATCTGGACAGAACGCGCCATTGATGATCTGCAGAATATCCGTGATTTCATTTCCAAGTATTCAGAATGCAAAGCCATCGAACAACTGCAACAGATTTTCGGAAGAGAAACCCAGCTACTTACCAAGCCACGAAGTGGTGGATTACAACATGGGGTGATTTCGAGGTTTGAGATTCGATATTTAGTGCAGACCGCTACAAAATCCTTTATCGACATACGGAACAAGAAGTCTTTGTCCTGATGGTTTTCGACACTCGGCAAGACCCCGAAAAGCTGAATCTGTAATTGGGGAGTTGTCCCCGATAGCGCGCGTTTAGCTTTTCGCGTAACGCGTGCCGTTGAGAAACAGCCGCCAACCTCCCAAAGTTGGCGGCTTTTGTTTGTCCGTTATTCTTTCCAAAAGTCTTCGGTCAGGTAGAAAACCGCGTCAATAGAATAAAGCATTTGCCTATTTTTGAGCAAAGCCTTCTAAAATGCGCCCAAAACCACTTGTTGATACTACGATAGACGTGTTGAAGAACCTTTCGCCAGATAGCACGGTTGAAGATATCATGTACGAACTGCATCTTACAGATCAGGTGTTACAAGGGCTTGATGATGCAGAAAAGGGGCGCGTTCTCTCTACAGAGCAACTTCTTGATAAGATGCAAAAATGGCGCAAGGCGTAACTTGGTCGTTCAGGGCCGAACACAATCTGCAAAGCATCTTTGAGTACATAGCTCAAGATTCTGAAATTTATGCTTCCCGATTTGTAAAGCGTTTGGTACTTGCCACCGAAGCCCATCTTCCAACTAATCGTTTGGCAGGGCGTTTAGTTCCAGAATTCACTGCAACACCATTGGGTTACCTCAGAGAGTTCATATTCAAAGGATACCGTGTCATCTATGACCCCGAAGGGTCAGAATCCATCGTAATTCTAGCCGTACTCAGCGGACGAATGAGAACTGAGAAACAATTTGAATTGGATTGATTTTGTTCGGTACCCACGCTTACATAATTCCTTATGTCAACCTTTGTAGCCAAAGACCAGAAGCATCGGCAAACCTCGATAGCACGCGTTTAGCTTTTCGGGCAAAGCGTGCCATTTAGAAACAGCCGTCAACTTCCCAAAGTTGACGGCTGTTTTTTTTGGTGGCTTCTTTAAACGCTTTTCCTTTTCCCCACACATTGAGTCTATTGCTATTTTGTTCCGAACACACCTGCCATGCAGCGCAACTATCAATTTACAGCCATCATAGCAGCGTGAGTCTCACCCGAAGCTATCGCAAACACCTTACCTTTGTATGAAAGCAAACAACATGATAAGCATTCGAGGCGTTTATGACGGAAAGCATCTGCGACTTTCCGATAAGATTGACATCCGATCACCCAAGCAGGTCATCGTCACGTTTCTTGATGAGGTGGAAGACGAGTTCTCAGCCCACGAAATGAGCATGATTGCCCAAAGCAGTCGGGCATTGGACTTTCTTGAGAACGAAGAAGAGGACTATTCGGACAAAGACCTAAAGGTGATTTACAAATGAAGCGGTGTGTTGTTGTTCTCGCACGATTTCCTTTTACGGACCTCAAGGCTTCCAAAAGAAGACCAGCGGTTGTCGTTTCGCAGGAAGGCGGGGTAAGAGACGATGTAATCGTAGCATTCATCACTTCTGTCATCCCTGATGAGCTTTCGGATACCGATTTCATGATGCATAGCGGACTTGACGACTTCAAAGATTCTGGACTGACCAGACCATCGGTTATAAAAGCAGACAAGATTGCTACATTGAACAGTTCAGTGTTGAGCGGTGAGCTTGGTCATTTGTCCAAAGGCGCCATGAAGGAAATTGACCGGTGTCTGAAAAAGGCTCTCGGACTGACATGAAATGTGTTATCTGTAAAACCGGCACCACCCACAAAGGGCTTACCAACTCTCTGTTTGACCGTAATGGCAGTTTCGTCATCGTAAAAGATATTCCTGCACAGGTATGCACGCAATGCGGAGAAGCCTACTTTGATGAGCATACTACGGAGGAACTTTATAACCTGACGGACACTATTCTCAAGAGTGGTGCTGAGTTGGAGGCGGTCAGAATGAAGGCGGCCTAAACGCACGTCTTTTTCCCGTTTCCTCCTTTTTCTTCGATTGTCAGACCTAATAGGTTTTCAAAACCTACGAGGTCTCGCGTCTCGAAACTATCAACTCGCAGCTCGAAGCTCGCAACTCGCAACTCAATTCCCACCGTTAACAACTGCCTTAATAATTCCCCAATTCTGATTGTGCCCCCTGAACACAAAAGGTAAATTCGCAGTTCAAAATTTAGTTGATGCAAGAGACCATTCTGATTCTCGATTTCGGTTCGCAATACACACAACTCATTGCCCGAAGGGTGCGCGAACTAAATGTTTATTGTGAGATTCATCCGTTTAATAAAATCCCAACGTTTGGTGAGGAAGTGAAAGGCGTTATCCTCTCAGGAAGTCCATCTTCGGTTCGGCAAGAAGGTTCGCCTGTTCCAGATTTATCAGAAATAAGAGGAAAGCTGCCTTTGCTTGGTGTTTGCTACGGAGCGCAATATTTGGCGCAGTCAAATGGCGGAAGTGTAGAAGCTTCGGATTCTCGTGAGTACGGACGTTCCAATCTCTCTTTTGTGGATATTTCCAACGAGTTGATGAAAGGCGTTCCCGAAACCTCACAGGTTTGGATGTCGCACGGAGATACCATCAAGAAACTCCCGAATGGAGCGAAATTGATTGGTAGCACCAAAGATGTGGAAGTGGCTGCATTCGCGTTTGATGGCGAGCTTACATACGGAATTCAGTTTCATCCAGAAGTGACGCATTCCATTGATGGATTGACTTTGCTTCGGAATTTTGTGGTCGGGATTTGTGGTTGCGACCAATCGCACACACCAGACTCGTTTATCGATAGCACGGTTTCTCAATTAAAAGCACAGTTGGGAAATGATAAAGTTGTACTCGGCCTTTCTGGAGGAGTAGATAGCAGCGTGGCGGCCATGCTTTTAGACAAAGCCATTGGCAAAAATCTCTACTGCATTTTTGTTGATAACGGATTGCTTCGCAAAAACGAATTTGAAACCGTTCTTCAAACCTATCAAGGGCTTGGTTTGAACGTAAAAGGAGTTGATTCAAAAGACGAATTTCTTGGAGAATTGGCGGGAGTTTCTGACCCTGAAACCAAGCGGAAGATTATTGGTCGTGTGTTTATTGAGGTTTTTGATCAAGAAGCCAAGCTTATCGAAAATGTGAAATGGTTGGCACAGGGAACGATTTATCCTGATGTGATCGAATCGATTTCGGTGAACGGGCCATCTGCCACCATCAAATCGCACCATAATGTGGGAGGTTTGCCAGCATTCATGAACCTGAAAGTGGTAGAGCCGTTGAACACGCTTTTCAAAGATGAAGTGCGAGAAGTTGGAAAACATCTAGGCTTGCCCGAACGCTTGTTGGGACGGCATCCATTTCCTGGCCCTGGTCTTGCCATTCGTATTTTGGGAGATATTACGCCTGAGAAAATCAGAATCCTTCAAGAGGTTGATCATATTTTTATCTCTTCGTTATTGGAAGCCGACCTTTATGATGATGTTTGGCAGGCTGGCGCGATTTTCCTTCCTGTCAATTCGGTAGGTGTAATGGGCGATGAGAGAACGTATGAAAATGCGGTCTGTCTGCGAGCCGTTTCTTCTCGCGATGGAATGACTGCAGACTGGTGTCATTTGCCGTATGAGTTCCTAGCCAAGGTGAGTAATGAGATAATAAATAAGGTCAGAGGCATCAATCGCGTGGTTTATGATATATCTTCAAAACCGCCCGCCACAATAGAATGGGAATAATACTTGTCTAGCATTTACTATGCGGTTACTTGTTTTCATATTTCTTGCGTTAATGCTGCAACTCCAAATAGGAGTAGCACAAGACTTTACTGTTGAGAAAAGTGACAGTATAGCCAAAATTGAAGGTGAATTCTACATCATTCATGTTGCCAAGCCTCGGCAAACCCTTTTCTCCATTGCTAAAGTCTATGAGGTAAAACTCAGTCGCATTGCTTTTGATAATCCGGGTGTTTTGGATGGATTGAAACTGGGGCAACCACTACGGATTCTAAAAAGTGCGTTGGGAGAAACCAAACAAGTAGAAACCACCAATGAAACGCTTCAATTGGATGGCGATTACGTGCTTTATACCGTTCCCAAGCAGAAGACGCTCTATGCCATTTCCAAGGAATACAACACCACCATCAGTGCCATCATGGCTGCCAATCCTGAACTTGTTGATGGGTTGAAGGTCGGTTCGACAATCCGTATTCCTACACCGAAAATATTTGGAGATAAACAGCTAGAAGAAGGTAAAAAGGAGGCCAAGATGGAAATGGTGGGACTACCGGATATTGTTCGGAAGACTACTCCGGTTGAGGATGGAATTCCTGCATCTGGCGGCAAGTATAATGTCTCATTACTACTTCCGCTTTACCTCAATGTAAATGATTCGTTTGTATCAAAACTGCCTTCAGGTCAGCCAGCAAAAATCTATGAAAAGTCGGAGATTGCACTTCAATTCTACGAAGGATTTCTCCTCGCTTTAGATACGTTGATGAAACTTGGCTATAACGTAAATCTAAAAGTTATAGATACCGAAAACAGGAGTTGGAAGGTCAATAGCTTAGTGGAAAAAGGAGTACTGAAAAATTCAAATCTCATTGTTGGACCATTTTACTCGAAGGTGTTTACAGAGGTTTCCAACTTTGCGCGTGAGAATTGCATTCCCATTGTTTCGCCTACAATAAAGGGCAACGAGATACTTGCAGGTAATCCTTATGCGTTTAGAATCATACCATCAGAAGAAGCGATGATGGTAGAAATGGGAAGGTATTTGTCCCGTTCGGATTCAACCAATAATCTCGTGTTGCATTACGGAGCTGGAGATGAGCAGAGTCTGCTTTGGCGTTTCCGGCAAGGGCTTGAAGTTGAAGGAAAGGCCCCAGCCAAGTTTCCATCTTATGATATGGCCAAATCTGGAACGGATTCTATTCGAACCAAATTATCTCACAAAAAGAGAAATAACTTGATTATTCTCAGTAACAATCAGGTTAAGCTGGCGGGTTTAATTCGTAAAATTTCTAATTGGGCAGAAGACACCAAGATTGTAGTGTATGCACCTAACAGTTGGACAGGATTCAAGAATTTGGAGATTGATCATTTTGATGATCTTAGAATTCACATGCCAATTCCTTTCTATGTTGATTACCAACGTCTTGAAATACAGGAGTTCGTTCTCAAATTCAGAAATAAATTCAATGCTGAACCCAGTTCGTTTGCTTTTAGAGGTTATGATGTGGCCATACATTTTATTAGAAACTTAGATAGTATCAAAAAGGAAGGAGCAGATTATATGGAATCTGTGGAGGAAACAGGATTTCAATCGGCCTTTGGTTGGAAACAACTATCTGACGGTGGCTTTGAGAATGTACGGGCCAGAATGGTCGATTACACAGGATTGAAACTCAAACTGGCGATAGATTGAGTACAAAGAAGGAGGAAATAAGCGAGTGGTTTAGACAACTTCAGCATAATATTTGCACTGAGTTGGAGGCTGAAGACGGCAAGGCAAAATTTGTAGAGGATAATTGGGAGCGCCCCGGTGGAGGTGGAGGCCGTACACGTGTCATTCAGCACGGAAATGCGTTTGAAAAGGGAGGAGTCAATTTTTCTGCAGTTCACGGTGAGCTTTCTGAGAATATTGTTAAAGCGCTGGGAATCAGTTCAAATGAATTCTTTGCCACAGGCGTTTCCATCGTTATTCATCCCATCAATCCGTTCGTTCCAATCATTCATATGAATGTCCGCTATTTTGAACTTGCTGATGGAACCTATTGGTTCGGTGGTGGCATAGATCTAACGCCTCATTACGTTCAGGAAGCGGATGCACGGTTCTTTCATTCTCAGTTGAAAATCGCTTGCGATAAGTTTGATGCTGCTTATTATTCTAAATTCAAGAATTGGGCTGATGATTATTTCTTCATTCCGCACAGAAAAGAAACACGCGGAGTTGGCGGAATCTTCTTTGACAGGTTGAAAGAAGACAGTTCAAAATCAAAAACGGATATCTGGAATTTCGTTCAAGCCGTAGGCGAGACGTTTGCTCCAACGTATCGGCACATCGTATCGAAAAATAAGAATCAACCCTATTCAGATTCAAATCTACAATGGCGCAATCTGAGAAGAGGTCGCTATGTAGAATTCAACTTGGTTTACGATAAAGGAACCAAGTTTGGATTGGAAACCGATGGTAGGGTTGAATCTATTCTGATGAGTTTGCCCGAAAACGCATCATGGTTCTATAACTTTGAGCCTGAACCTAATGGCGCAGAAGCTCGCACACTTGCTTTGCTGGTTAAGGGAACTGATTGGGCTTCAAACTGACGATTTCGTTCTCGCCTACAACTGTTTTTGGTTCGTTAGAACTAACCTCGATTTGCTTATAATCAGCAAGCAACCGAATTGAGATTGAATCGTTTTGAAAATGCTTGCCATCAGTTGAGTGATAATTATGTCAGTTCGCGTAACATTATTGATGCAAAGAAGTTAAGAGTCTAGCTAAGATTTGAGAGATTTCAGTCCAATTTTCCGAGCATTCACTTTCCTGCTACTTTCGGTTCTGTTTGAAACCGATGCCATGGCACAATACCAGATAAACGGAGATGCCAGTCAGATTTCGTGCAACTGTTACCAACTCACACCAAATGCCCCGTTTATGGGCGGTTCGGTTTGGAATGTCAATCAGATAAATCTTACACAACCCTTCAATTACACGTTTGAAGTGTTTCTCGGATGTAGCAATTGGGGTGCCGATGGGATTGCTTTCGTGCTTCAACCTGTAAATATCAATCAAGGTGGAGGATCGAGTTCGTTAGGATATGGAGGAATCTCGCCTTCGCTTGTGGTTGAATTGGACACATGGCCAAACGATGTAACCATGATGGACCCACAGGAAGACCACATTGCTATTATGCGTAATGGAGATTCAAACCATGGCGGGCCTAATAATATGGCAGGACCAGTTGTGGCCAGTTCTACACAGAACAATATCGAAGATTGTGGTTGGCACACCATCCGAATAATGTGGCAACCGAGTTTGAATACCCTTGCGGTGTTCTTTGATGGTGTTTTTAGAACCAGTTATACGGCTGATATAATAAACACGATTTTCGGAGGCTCTTCGCAGGTTTATTGGGGATGGACTGGAGGAACAGGGTCTGAAAGCGCAGATCAGCGATTTTGCAACTCAATTCTTCCTTCCTATACCATTTCGGGTACTTCTACCTCCTGTGTTGGCGACCCAATTACTTTCCAAGATGCATCGCAAACTTCATCAGGAAATATCTCAAACTTTACGTGGAATTTTGGTGATGGATCAACAGGAAGTGGAGCTCCAGTCAACCACACTTATACTACGGCAGGAACGTTTAACGTGACTATGGGCATAACCACTGAAGGCTGCACGGAAGACACGATTATCCCAATTACAATCAATCCAACACCTGTGGTAAATCTGGGAGTGGATAAAAACCTTTGTATTGGTTCAACAGTTCAACTCAACAGTCCGAACACACTTGGTGCAGGAACCTATACTTGGTCGCCAGCAACGGCATTGAGCAGCACATCTATACCAAGCCCAGTTTCATCAGCCACGGTCAATACAAATTACTCGCTTACCTTTATTTCAAGTAGCGGATGTTCCGATTCGGACATCATTCAAGTTCTTGTTAATCCTTTGCCGACCGCAAATGCTGGTCAGGATCAAACCATGTGTGAAGGAGACCAGGCTTCTCTGCAAGCAACAGGTGGAACTTCTTATGCGTGGACTCCGGCAGGTTCGCTGAGTAATGCACTGGTTGCAAATCCTACTGCATCGCCCATTAGCACAACCACTTACACGGTCACGGCAACAGACGCGAATAATTGTACCGATACCGATGATTTGACCATCAATGTTGTTCCAGCACCAACGCTGGATGCAGGGCAGAATGAGAATGTGTGTGAAGGCGATGTGGTTCAATTGAATGCCATTGGAACAGGAAACTTCGTTTGGACTCCCGGTACTGGACTCAGCAGTACTAGCATATTCAATCCAATAGCAAGCCCTGTTGTTACAACCACGTATCGCGTAACCCTCACAGATGCCAATAACTGTTCATCAGTAGATAGTGTGATTGTTGATGTAGATCCGATTCCGGTGGCAGACTTTCCAGATCCAACTGCCGTTTGCAACGGAAATGCGGTTCAATTCAACGATAACTCAACAGGAACAATCGTTACTTACAATTGGGATTTTGGCGATGGAACAACAGGTACAGGCACAAACCCAACACACGTTTATCCTGATATTGGAACCTATAACGTAACGCTCACGACCATTAGCGCAAATGGTTGTAGTGATATGACGACCGGAACAGCCGAAGTTATTGATGGTCCCATTCCGGTATTTACGCTTGTAAACGGCCCTGATTTTTGTGAGCAGGAATCACTTCAAATCACCAACGCCAGCTTTGGCCCCATCGTTACCTACCTCTGGGATTTTGGCGATGGATCAACTTCAACTTCTATGATTCCGAATTTCGCCTATTCAGCGTATGGAGGATACACGGTTACGCTTACTGTTGGAACAGCCGACCAATGCTTCAATTCAATTACGGAGGATATTTCCGTTCATCCAATTCCAGTTTTAGCATTCAGTTCGTCACCAGCCTGCTTTGGAGAAACAACTGATTTTGCTGATCTGTCCACAATTCCAGAAGGAACAGTTTCTAGTTGGGAGTGGGATTTTGGCGATGGAACGAACGAAGGAAATGGCCAAACCCCTTCGCATACCTACACGGCTTTTGGTGAGTTCAATGTACGGTTGGTTTCTGTTAGTACCATCGGATGTTCCGATACGCTAGAGCAATTGGTCTTTGTAAATCCAACGCCAGTTGTAACCATCAATGCTGCGGATGTTTGTTTGGGAGAGATGGTCAGTTTTGCCAATTCAACAGTTCCAAGCAACAACACCATCGTTCAGTGGAACTGGACTTTTGGAGACGGCCAAACGGATACGGCATTCGAACCAAATTACCAGTACGCGGCTTTTGGAAACTACACGGCCGAACTTACAGCAGTCTCTGATAGCGGATGCGTTGGTTCATCAACCACAGATGTTGAGGTATATCCGTATCCAACTGCCGCCTTCATCATGTCTGATTTTGAAGGATGTACCCCCGTTTCCATCAACTTTACGAACCAAAGCACCATTGACCCCAACTATACAATTGGATCGTACGAATGGATTTTTGGTGATGGCGCAACCAATACTTCATCCTCCACCAATCATGTTTACACTGCTCCTGGAATTTATGATGTAAGTCTGATTACAACCACGCAGGGTGGAGAATGTGTTGATACATTAACCATGTCTGGGGCAATGTCAATCTACGTTACGCCAACTGCCAGCTTCAATTTCAGTCCGACCGATGCAACCATGCTCGATCCTCGAATTAGGTTCAATAATACCACCATTAATGGCGTTGAATATGAGTGGGATTTTGGCGATGGTTCAGTTTCGTTTGATGAAGACCCAATGAATTCGTATCTAGCCGAAGGCGATTATTGGGTGACAATGACCGCCATCAATGGAATCTGTTCTGATACCACAGTTAGAAAGGTTCAGATTGACCCAGAGACCTTTATTTATATTCCCAATTCGTTTACGCCAAACGGCAACCGAGTGAACGATGGATTCATCGCCCAAGGCATTGGAATTGAGAAGTTTGAAATGTCGATTTACAACAAATGGGGAGAAGAATTATACTACACCGCAACTATTAATGAACCATGGAACGGAACCTATAAAGGCAAGGATGTTCCGCAAGGCTCATACGTGTACAGCATCAGCATTGTAGATGTGAAAAACGAGAGTAAAACATTCACAGGAAGCGTGAATGTGATTAGGTGACTACCTAAAATCAACCACGTCAAAACCTTTGTCTTCGTAGCTTTTTTGTGAGAAAACGAACTGTGAGGCAGAAACACCAACATTGGTTTTCATGCTTTTCACTTCCAAGAGATAATCTGTTCCGTCCTTACCGAAAGTTTTGGAATAGACGATATGGTTCGTCTTTTTGTCAATACCCATTCTAATTCTCGAATAAGGCTTCTTTCCCGGATCTTCCGGAAAAAGGTCAACCACATTCAATGCTTTACCCTCCTTCGTTTCATCTCCATGAAACTGCGATTTGTAGCCTTTATCATATTGACTGAAAAAGTTGGCAGGGTCTAACTCAGTTTCTCCTTTGAATTCCTCAATCGATTTGATGTGAACCTCTTGATCGTCCTTCATTACGTACCACACAATCTTCCCATCGCTGTAGATGTCTTGTCCCATCAATTGCAGATGGAACTTGTTGCCAGCCAAGGTTAAACTGCCATCACGCGTATCATTCACTTTGGCCTCCTTGTTCTCAAGGGTATAGCTGAATGTAACGCTGATGTCTTTATAGGCACTATTGGTAGTGCTTACCGCTTTAAGAATTGCTGTGGATTTATCGTCTGATTGGGCAAATACCGAAATAGGAATGAGCGCTAGCGCTACTAATTTTCTAAACATGTTTAATTTTTATATCAACTCTTGTGTTGCAACTTCTGTTCCAAACTCAATATATCTGTAATTAACACTTGCCGTGCCTTACTTCCCTCAAACGGTCCGATGATGCCAGCTGCCTCCAGCTGATCAACAATTCTGCCTGCGCGGTTGTAGCCTAGCTTCAATCTACGTTGTAATAAAGATGCCGATCCTTGCTGATGCTGAACTACAATGTGAGCTGCTTCTTCAAAAAGTGCATCACGGTCACTCTCATCAACAGCACCATACTCTCCCGTTCCGCCACTTTCGTCAATGTATTCGGGCAGTTCAAACGCAAACGGATATGCCTGCTGACTACCGATAAAATCGACCACTCTTTCCACTTCAGGTGTGTCAATAAAGGCACATTGCAATCGGATCATCTCGTTTCCGGTCGACATCAACATATCACCACGTCCAATTAATTGGTCTGCTCCTCCAGAATCCAAAATGGTCCGGGAATCAATTTTTGATGTTACTCTGAAGGCAATACGTGCAGGGAAGTTGGCTTTGATTGTTCCTGTGATGATGTTTACAGAAGGTCGCTGTGTGGCAATTATCAGGTGAATTCCGATGGCACGGGCAAGTTGCGCCAAACGCGCTATTGGTGTTTCAACCTCTTTACCGGCTGTCATAATCAAATCTGCAAACTCATCAACAACCAAAACGATGTATGGTAGGAATTTGTGACCTTCCTTCGGATTCAGTCTTCTGGCAATAAACTTGGCGTTGTATTCCTTCAGATTTCGGCATTGAGCATCTTTCAAAAGATCATACCGATTGTCCATCTCCAAACAAAGCGAGTTCAAAGTAGTCACCACCTTTTGGGTATCTGTAATGATGGCCTCCTCAGTATCTGGCAACTTGGCAAGGAAATGTCGCTCAATCTTATTGAAAAGCGTTAGCTCCACCTTTTTAGGGTCAACCAGTACAAATTTTACCTGAGCCGGATGTTTTTTGTAAAGAATGGAGGCAATAACTGCGTTTAATCCTACAGATTTTCCTTGCCCAGTTGCACCTGCCATCAGAAGGTGAGGCATTTTGGTAAGATCCGTTACATACGTTTCGTTGGAAATGGTTTTTCCAAGCGCAATTGGAAGTTCCATTTTAGAATGCTGGAACTTTTCTGAGCTCAGAACCGCTTTCATCGAAACCGTGTCAGGATTTAGGTTCGGTACCTCAATACCAATAGTTCCTTTTCCCGGAATTGGAGCAATGATCCGGATTCCCAAAGCAGATAGACTTAGTGCGATGTCATCTTCCAGATTTTTAATCTTGGAAATACGAACTCCTGGAGCAGGCACAATTTCATAAAGTGTGACTGTGGGCCCTATTGTTGCCTTAATGCGTTCAATCTCAATATTGTAGTTCTTAAGGGTCGAAACAATTCTGTTCTTGTTTGATTCCAATTCTTCCTGATCTACAGAAATCTCACCTTTTCCGTAAGCTTCCAGTAGGTCGAGAGGTGGCTTTCTGTAATGGCTCAGGTCAAGAGTTGGGTCATATTCGCCCATTCCTTCACCATCTGCTTCGGCAACGGTTTCTTCTTCAACCGAAACAGTTTCAATATCAAACTGAACATCTTCCAACAACGGACTTGCATCCAACGTAGGCGCATCCTCAATTTTTGGTTGTTCAGAAGGTGTTGTTTCCAACTCCAATACAACCTCAGGTTTTTTCTCAACAATCGGTTTGGCATTGACCACCGCATCCTTTAGGTCTAGGTCATTGGTTTTGACAGTTACATCAGCCACTGGGGCAAAGTTCTCTTCTTTTTCTGCCTCAGGGTCTAATGGTTTTTTAGCGATTAACGCTTTAAGACTATCAACCGACAGGTTAAAAACTATTGCAGAATAAACAACGGCCAGAAATAAGAGTAGCAGAGCAGTGCCTGTTGAGCCAATAAGGCTACTTGCCCATCTATTCAACTGATAACCGAGTGCACCAGAAAGTACAAAATTTTCGGTAAACAGAAAGCCCATCGCCAACGGCATAACGTATAGGAAAAAGATGGAATGCTTGATTGATTTTCCTATTGGAACAATACTTTTTCTGAAGAGAATTTTCAGCCCAATAAGAAGAAGTAGGAACGGAAACAAAAAGGCAGCAATGCCGAACCAGCTGTAAATGAACTTCTCGGCAATGGCAGCTCCGAATTTGCCCATAAGGTTATTTACCTCCTGATCTGGGTTGGAAAGAGTCTCGGAAAATTCCTGAATCTGACTTTGATCAGAAAAACCATCAATAAGATAGGAGACGAATGATAGCGTGAGAAATAGGGCTACAATAACGATGAAAAGCCCAGAAACTGTACGGGTGCGGGAGTCACTAAAAAAACTCAAAGGGCTGTTTTTTAATCCCTTTGCAGCACCGTCAGTGTCCTTTTTAGAAGATGATTTTTCCTGTTTTTCAGCCATTCCGCCCACGAGTTCAAATGTAACAAAAACCCGAACAAGCTAACTGTTGGGCTATTGGTTTGAACGGGCTAAATCTGATCTTATTTCCTATCAGAAACTTTGGAAAATATCAGCCATTTCCTGTACTGTTATAGGCTGATATTCTTTAGTGATAATGAAATCTTCGGCAGGATATTCTTCTGCAACCACTAATGTGGCAATCATGTGCATGTCTATATTGAACTTATTTACCTGCGCTTCCATCAAAACCCCACTGATTTCATTAAATGGTGTGCACCAATTTGGGTCTTTTATCCCAATATCGTTGGTATAGAAAATGCTGAAGTTCTTGGTTGAATCTCCTTCAAAAGTGACAAATGCGTGGTGGCATTTATAGCCAGCAATCTGTTTTGTACTATCAGTAGGAGTAATCTTCATTCCCACCGGCTTTTTGCCATATTCTTTCATTATCTCAACGCTGTCCATTTCCAATCCAGAATACTTGTTGGCAATTCGCACCAAATGCGTGACTTTCTTTTCCTTATTGTTTGCGAATAGCGATGTGCTGAAAACCGCCATGGAGGTCTTCAATTCGTTAACGGTATTGTCGTCTTTGAATTTGAATGCCATTTCACGTGGAAACATGGAAGTGAAAATATTGTCATCTTCAAATTGTGGGTACGTGAGCTTGTACACAATTTTCCCTTCACTGATGACGTCAGCACCGGACTCCGTTTTCGGTCCAGAATCACATCCTGCGAACAATAATAAAGCGGCTGTCCAGCTAGTGAGCAGTAGGCTTTGTAGTAAATTTTTTCTCAAACGAAATATCCTTTAAGGGTTTCGTCCAAGTTCCTGAGTTCCTTTCGCACAATATACTAAGCAGATTCGATTGTAAAAGAATCGCTTATTATTTTCTACGAGATATGCGTAACGCTAAAAGGTTAATAAAGTTTCAAGGAGGTGTACTCTAACGGTAACCTAAAGTTTCAAGCATTCCCTTATGTCCCTGTTCTTCAGAAAACAGTTCGGAAACTATCTTTCCTTGCTCATTCTTGTAAATCACTATTTGTTTTGGCGAAGGAATTAAGCAATGTTGAATACCACCATATCCTCCTAAGGCATTTTGGTAAGCACCCGTGTTGAAGAAACCAATGTAAAGCGGCTCTTCTTTTCTGAATTCGGGAAGATAAATATTGTTTACGTGGGCTTCCACATTGTAATAGTCCTGACTGTCGCAGGTTAGTCCGCCAAGGTTTACCCGTTCAAATGCACTGTCCCAGCGATTGATGGCCAGCAGCACAAATCGTTGGTTAATGGCCCAAGTATCAGGCAATGTTGTAATGAACGAACTGTCAATCATGTTCCACCATTCCACATCATTCTGTCGTTTTTGGTCAATAATAGAATAGATGGCGGCACCGCTTTCGGCCACTGTGTAACTGCCAAATTCCGAAAAGATATTAGGGACAGGTACGCCTTGCTCTTCGCAGTATTCCTTAATCTGACGTACAATTTCGTCAGCTAGGTATTGATAGTCAAATTCATCTGCCAACGAGTGTTTTACTGGGAATCCTCCACCGATATTCAATGAGTCTAGCGTTGGACACTCTTTTTTAAGATCACAATAAACTTTGAGACATTTTTGTAGTTCGTTCCAATAATAGAGACTGTCTTCTATTCCGTTGTCGATAAAGAAGTGAAGCATTTTTAGCTTAAAAAACTTCTCTTTTTTAATGACATTCATGTAGTAATCCTGAATCTCACGATGTCGGATTCCCAGTCTTGCCGTGTAATAATTTGATTGAGGTTCTTCGCCTGTGGCAATACGAAGTCCAATGTTACATTCGCGTTTTACCAGTACTCGAAAATGGTCTAGCTCCCGCAAATTATCAAGTACAGGAAGACTATTGAAGCCATCGTTTATGAGTTGCGAAATCAGCTCAACGTAAAGGTCTCGTTTGTATCCATTGTGTACAAGAAACGTGTCTTTGCTAATTCGACCTTGCTCAAATAGTTTCTTAACGATGTAAATATCAAAAGCCGAAGAGGTTTCTAAATGGATGTCATTCTTTAACGCTTCGTTTAGAACGTATGAGAAATGCGAACTCTTAGTGCAATAACAGTAGGTGTAGTTTCCAGTATACGAATGTTTAGACATCGCATTTTTGAAATACATTTTTGCCCGCTGAATCTGTTCGGAAATCTTAGGAAGATAACTCAGTTTGAGTGGTGTTCCGTACTGTTTGATAATGGACATCAGATCGATGCCATGAAACTGTAATTTGTTATCAACGACCTCAAATCCTTCTTGTGGGAATTCAAAGGTCTGTTCAATTAGGTTATAGTAATTGTTCTCCATTTTCGGGTGCCAAAGATGAAAATCATTTCATTCTCTGAACGAATGAATATGGAATTGATCCTTTAATCGTTAATCTAGCCGTGAATTCTTTCCTCGTGGCCTAGGTTGCTCATAATGTCAGCTTCAAATTCGAGCAGTGCATTCCATTTTTGGTCAACTACTTTCCGGTCTCCATACTTTCGTGCGTAGTTGAGAAAAAGTGTGTAATGGTTGGCTTCGCTTACCATAAGGTCACGGTAAAAAGTGGCAAGTTCTTGGTCCTGAATATTTTCTGAAAGCACCTTGAAACGCTCGCAACTTCTTGCTTCAATCATGGCGGAAATAAGCAGGTCATGAACCAATCTGTCTTCCCTTTTTCCACCTTGCGGGAAGTATGCCATCAATTGCCTCACGTATTCGTCTTTCCGAGGCTTTCCAAGTTCTAATCCTCTAGCTATAATTCGCTCGTGAACCATCTGAAAATGAGTAAGTTCTTCTTGAGCCAACTCCAAAAGGTCGGTTATTAGCTCCGACTTATCGGGGTAACGAATGGTGATAGAAATGGCGTTTGATGCGGCTTTCTGTTCGCACCAGGCATGATCGGTCAGAATTTCTTCAATGTTTTTTTCGGCAATATTAGCCCAGCGTGGGTCGGTGGGAAGTTTGAGTCCGAGCATGGTTATTTTAATCTTGAAAGTGCAAAGTTAAGGCAAAAGAAAACCGCCTCCGAAGAACGGAGGCGGTTTTAATTCTTAACCAATTTCGGATTGGTTATTTTTTCTTTTTCTCCTCTTGAGCTGGTGCGACTTCTTCATCTCCCTCCAGTTTTATGCCCAATTCGGTTACAACTCTTCTAGTAATATCAGTGCCATCAGGTCCCCAAAGAAGAGATGAAGTTCCAGAACCATCAACAGAATTAAGTACGTATTCAAAACCATTTCGTTTGGCTACGGCTTCCATTCCTGTTCTGATTCTTTTTAATGCTGGTTGAAGCAGCTCGCTTCTTTTTTGAGCCAGTTGTTGCTCTGCTTGAGCAGTAGCCTGCTGCACAGCTTTATCTCCTTCAATAGCTTGCTTTTGAAATTCAAGAGCTTTTGCCGTG
Source organism: Flavobacteriales bacterium (assembly GCA_041687875.1). Lineage (GTDB taxonomy): Bacteria > Bacteroidota > Bacteroidia > UBA10329 > UBA10329 > UBA10329. The sequence goes on from JBDNJH010000141.1 coordinate 18,795, forward strand.
TCTTTGGCAGCTAAAGCAGTATTGAATTGCTGTACAAGTCCATCCAATTGCGCTTTCATGTCATCCAATCTTTTTTGAAGGCCGGTGGCGTAAATCTGTAGGTCTTCATTAATTGCTTTATTCTCTGGCATCACCGAAAGAATGGCGTTTACATCAGCAAAAGCAATTTTCTGAGCGAACGAAGTAGAACCTGCCGTTGCAAGAACAAATAAGGTAAGTAGTAATTTTTTCATGTTTGGTTATTCAGTTTAGCGCGCAAAGAACGAAAATCGTACGAGTTTGCGCACAATCAGTTTCTTAAAAAAGTTAAAAAGTTAAGTTTCAAGTTCTACTTCCCAACTTGGGCAACCACATCGCCATGTTTGGAAAGCATAATAGCAAAATCCGTTAAGGTCTCCGTATGTTGAGTTCGAGGGACAAGTGTCTAAGGGCGAAACCGTCCTTTGTGTCTTGTCGTTGTGCGGGCGACAGGCGAGATTTGCCGCTTTTTTGAACTAAAAGATAACCTTACTTAAACATTATGTACAACATTTTCGTGCTAAAGTGAATCAGTTGTTGCACTTCAGCCTCGCTCATTGGACGTTCTTTTCCAATGATTAGAATTGAAGTTCCCGAACTTTCCATCCTATAATAAAGTTCATCTTCAAAAAATTGGATGAGTTCTGGTTTAAAAAAGTCTCGCACGGCTTTTTCATCTTCTCCATTCAGACGAAATACTTTTGAAAACTTCTTGAATTTTTGAAAATCGATATCATCGTAACCTGCAAATGCTGCCACACGGTCCAGAAAGTTTTCTTTCTCAATGGTAAAAAGAGGAATGGGACTATGGAGGCCAATTACGGCAACTGTGGTTTGGTATTCTGTTTTATACTGTAATTCTCCTTCATGAAAATTCACATCCTGAATTGTGATCGAATTCATGTCTACCGACCCTATCAGCTTGTTATAGACAGAGTCTACAATCTTAAAATGAAAAAGATGAAATTTCTCGAATGTGGTCACAAATCTCCTTACTGAAAGGTCAAATCCCCATTCAAGATTGTGAGCCAACGATTGCATTTTTTGTTGCCGAGAGGTGAGAATCCGTTTTTCTGGCAGCGGTTGCTTTCCTTCTGTTTTAAACCTCATTGCCAACGGATGATTTGCGATTGCGAAGTGCGTGTCCATGCCTATAACCTCAAAGTTTCCTCCTCTTCTAATATGGTTTTCCTCGTATTCCGAGAGGTGCTCCATTACGGTATGGTCAATAAATTCTGCCAACGAAAGGTCTAGATTGATGGAAGCAGTGGACGGAATGACATCCATCACCTTCTTTAGTCTAGAGTAATTGAGAAAATTGCAATAACCTTTTACACTGACATGGAATTTCAGATCCTCATCATCTTCTTGAAACATGACCACATTTGGTCGGAAAAGGATGGTAAACAACTTAATAATTGAGCGTAATCGGATAATGTGAATGATTAGCGTTACCAGTACGCCAATAGAAATACCGATGATAAGATCGGACATTAAGGTAGCCACCAACGTACTGCTGAAAATGATAACCTGATCCCATCCAATGCGGTAGATGTTCAGAATTTCTTTCGGATTAAAGAGTTTATATCCGGTATGGATGAGAATACCTGCCAGTGCGGCCAATGGGATGTGTTGTAACTGACTACTAAGCAGAACAACCAAAAGAAGAATTAAAATTGCCTGAAACACATCAGTCAATTGACCTTTTCCGTTATGACTTACGCCTACCGAACTAGGAACAATGCCTGGGATAATTGGCAGACCACCAATTAGTCCTGAAGCGATTGAACCAATTCCAATAACTCGAAGTTCCTTATTGAGATTAGATTTTCTCTTTAACGGATCGAGTCGGTCAATTGCTTTGGCACTTAGAACGCCTTCGATACTGCTGATGACGACTACCGCTACTACAATATTCCAGAAAACCTCGGTTTGCCAAAGGCTGAAATCGGGAGTGGCAATGGCATCGATAATCTTTGACGGTAAATCAATCAAATAAGCAGGTCCAACAGTGAATTCATATTTAAGAAAGGAGAATTGGTTGCCATTGGAAAAGCCTAGTGCATACGAATATGCAATTGATAGAATGACCACCCAAACTGCACTCGGTACTGCCTTAATAATTGGAGATTTAAATTTGGAATGCACAAACATGATTGTCATTGAAATCAAACCTATAATAGCTATGAGTGGATTTATACCCTGAATAAGTTCAGGTACTGATTGCACAAGTTCAATGATGTTGTGAGGATGGAGGGTTGAGCCAAACAAAACAGGAGTTTGCTTAACGGTAATGATTACACCGACAGCGGAAAGTAGACTTTTGACAACGGATACGGGTATCAAATCACCAATTACTCCCAAGCGGAACAACCCTAGTAGGAATTGGAATCCTCCAGCAATAACCACAGCAGCCAAGAAAAGTCGATATCCAAGAAAAAGATCATCCCCTCCTAAAGTGAGAACGGCAGCTGCCGTTACTCCAATAAGCATTTTTGGCGTGCTGTGAACAGCAAGATTTCCTCCACTAAACCAGGAGACAAGTAATCCTCCAACAACACACGGAATTACTGCTGCTAATGGAGGTACACCAGATGCCAAGCCAATTCCCAGTCCTAGAGGAATGGCAATAAAGGCTACGCTGATGGATGCACGGAGGTCACCTTTCCAATACTGTCTCCAGCCCTTCAAGCCGTTGGACAACAGTTTCATGCAAAGGTCTTAGTGTTCTGATTGACAATCATTAAGCAACAAGGAAGATTTGAAAGAACGTATTCCAGATCGTGCGTAAAAACGCGGTCTATGATTCCAAGTTTGGAGTCTGGCGAGTTCATAACCAAAAGATCGGCTCGGTTTGCTGTTGAATAATGTCCAATAGTGTAGCCAGCCTTGCCAAAAATACATTTGTGGTTTACGGCAAGTGTACCGTCTAATTTTAATTGAGCTTCTAAAGAGGCAAGTCGCTCGTCTTCTTTCTGCTTAAATTCCTTTCGCTTCTGTGCAGTTTGTGCCACTTGCGCATCATCGTCTGACTGATTTCCAGTTGATTTTGGGTCGATTTCGTCTACGATGGTTATATGTTCTGCTCCCAATATTTTTCCGAAATAGTTGGCAGTGCGCACAGTTATCATCGTCTTGTTGTGGTCATCTCCAGATACTACAATCTCTTTGCATTTATTCCGAATTACTGACCTATCAGTAAGTAGCAAAATGCAGCATTCTGCCTTCCTGCACAGATTTCTGGCAATAGAACCCGTGTAAAATTTGAGCAGGTTTTCCTTTTTCATTGCGCCAGCAATTAGAAGGTCTACTTTATTCTGCTTACAAGAATCTAATATGCTGTTGACTGGGTCTCCATTACGAAATTCAATAATCACCTTTTCCCTGTCTATGTCTGCTTGAGATACAAGCAATTCCAGTTTTTCTATTTTCTGAGTTGTTTCCGACCCCACATGAATTAGAACCAAATTTGCATCAAGCATTTTGGCAATACGCGCGCTTTCGTGAAGATTTGCCTCAGCATAGGGCGAAAACGCAATGGCGGTGGCCACAGTTTTAAAAGGAAAAGGAACAGACATATGATTCTTTGATTGCGCTTAAATATACAACGCTATGCTTTGATGGCATGTTCAAACGCATGGATGAGTTGAAAAAATTGGAACAAAAAAAAGAGAGCCAAAGCTCTCTTCAGATAATGTGTTATTTGTGTTTTGGCGGTTCTGCCGGAGTTCCTACGGGAGCAAACTCCATTTTGGTAGCCGCTCCATCCTTAAAAAAGCCCTCATACTTAGCATTAGTCATCAAATCACCAGCAATTTCCCAGTAAAAATGTCCTCTGCCGTTCATTTTTCCAAGTTTCCATTCGCCAATATACTTATCTCCATTATTGTAAGTGTACGTACCGCGACCTTCCATTAGGCCATCTTTCCAAGCCCCTTTATACACATCACCGTTTGTAAACTCATAAACGCCATAACCATTCGGCACACCTTTTTTCCAAGACCCATTATAGAGGTCAGCATTTTCAAATAGGTATGATCCATTTCCTTCAAAACAGTTTCCAGTTGTGCATTGGGCAGCTACAAGAGTGGTAAATCCAAATCCAATCAGGAACGTAAGTGTAATTTTTTTAAGCATTTGATGCGTATTAGCAGATGTTCAATTTCATACAATGTGAACTACAAGATTAATGAATTTTTAAGATTAAAGCCCCAAGTTACGTTTGAACTTTTTTGGCACTTATGAAAAATAATACATTTGCGGCCATATTTCGGGGTGTAGCTCAGCCAGGGTAGAGTACACGTCTGGGGGGCGTGTGGTCGCTGGTTCGAATCCAGTCACCCCGAC
>JBDNJH010000142.1:0-4653 GCA_041687875.1 Flavobacteriales bacterium
CGTTAGGGTGCTTTTCGTTTAAAAACCCAAGACATAGCCTTGCCGCTGTTGCTGAAGAATACTTCTTCAAAACCTGAATCTGTTTTAATCCACTCTAATCCAGCATCTGGTTCGTAGTTAATTAATAGTACATAATCTGTTGTTACTGGCACATGATTTTGCACACAATTCGGTTTGTTGCCCTGCTCTACATATCCTTGAACTGGATAAGAAAGCGCTTGTTGTACCAAAAAGCTTCCCGCAATACACTCGCTAAACAACCCTTCCTGTCTAAGGTATCCGATGCCGTCCTGCAGCACTTCTATTTGCCGAATATATTTCATATCATCAGCAGTAGCCATCTTGTAAGATGCTGTGTTGGTCAAATAATAGAACATCAAACCAACACTTAGCATTAGAATGTTGAAGAACCCTTTTGATTGTTTGAGTGAAAGGTAACATATCAGCACCATCGATATAATCACCAAAGGATATAGGTATAATAGATACCTGCCAATTACGAAATGCGAGGAGGTGAACAGAATCATCACCGTACAAATGATTCCAACATAAGGCAAGAAGAGATGATTCTTCGTGCCAGTTTTTGCCAGAAAAACCCCGGTCCAAATGAGGGTAATGGCAATAATTAGTGGGAAAGCATAGTAAAAATACCAATCGGGAAGCCAAGAACTTAATCCAGCCATGGTGGCAAATGTCAGGGAGCAGAACAAGAATAAAACACGAAGCAGTCCAGGAGCTTTGTGCCAACCAAATGCGCCAACTGCTAATGCCACAGAAACCAATATAGGCCGCTGCTGCTCAAGAAACAAAGAGCTGAAAACCAATGTTCGTTTCCCTTCCCAAATGTTAGGATCTGTCTCGAACATGCTTACGTGCTCCGGAAATATGTACCATCCAAACTGGAAATACTGAACGACAAAATACAAAGCGGCAAATCCAACAGGAACTCCTAAAGACACAAATTCCCAAACACGATTTTTAGTGAAGGAACGTTCTCTGATAAACTCAACCAATTCAAGCAGGCCAATTACTGCAACAACCAGTATTCCAGTTTCTTTTGTGAGCAACAGTGCGGTTGCAGAAATGATGAACAGCCAAACTTTCCTTTTGAGGTAAAATAGGATGGTTAGGGTGGCAAAAAGTGCCAACAACACTTCTGGAAGCAACAAGCCAGATTGCTGAATGAACAGCGGCTGCAAAGCCAACAACGCAGCAGCCCAAAAGCCAACTGGCTTATCGCCTAGCCAGCTTCCAAGTTTGTAAACGGCAAACATCAATACAACAGAAACGGCAAGCGGAAAAAGATGAACCGCAGTAAAGCCGGTGCCGAATATCATCATCCAACAAACAGCTAGAAAATGAAATAGAATAGGATGACCTCGCGATAAGTCTGGATTTATAGAATTTGGCAAAAGACTTGGTCCATTGTCGTACATATCGAAAACGGCAGGAGCATAAACCCAAGCCTCATCCCAGAAATAGGGATAGTCTAAGAATTGTATTTTATTGAGCACAAAGAGGGCAACAACCGCTAGAAGCGCGAAATCCCAAAAACGCAGCGATTTAAGCCAATTCCAATTCACTTTGCGGGTTTCAGAATCTTACGCTTCGGAAAGTTTAAACTCGAAACTTTCCATAATCTGATTGGCCAAAAGGTCTTTGCACGCCTTTTCTACCTTTTCTTTTGCAAAAGCTTCGTTGTCAGCCTCAACCTCCAACGTAATGTGTTTGCCAATACGAACATTTCCAACTTCTGGAAGGCCGAGATTCTTCATACTTGAACTAACAGCTTTTCCTTGTGGGTCAAGCAGTTCTTTTTTTGGCATTACATTAATCTCAGCTCTGAACTTCATTTTTTGAAATAAATAGGTTGTTGATAATGGAAATTATAATGTACAAAGATAGGATGATAGGAATGGCAACCGGTTGTAGAATTATCAACAGAACCACGGAAATTATCAAGAATGTAAATCGTACCTCATTCCCTTTCCATCCAAAACTTTTGAATTTCATGGCCAAAAGTGGAATATCTGAAACCATTAGAGCAGAAAGCCCGATGGCTGAACCGATTATAAACCATTGATTAACAAGTGTGGTTTTTAAATCCCAACTCAATTCAAACGGCATGAACGCTATAATAAGAGGAATTGAAATGACCCAAAACGCACTTGCTGGTGTGGGAACTCCACGGAAACTATCGGACTGGCGCGTATCAACATTGAATTTTGCCAATCGCAAAGCGGAAAAAATCGGAATCAAGAACGGAATTAGCAATACTGGGTTTTGAAATAGGTCTTCAACCCCGTTCAAATTTTGGATGCCACCAGTAAGATAATGAAGCAACATTAAGCCAGGAACGACACCGAATGTTACCATATCGGCCAATGAGTCCAATTCTCCGCCAATGGGTGAAGAAACCTTCAAAAGTCTGGCGGCAAATCCATCAAAAAAATCAAAAATAGCGGCAGCTATCACAAGATAAGCGGCTGTAAGCGGGTCGCCCAAAGTCACTGCCACAATCGCCAAACTACCACAAAGCAAATTTAGGCAGGTGATGAAATTTGGAATGTGTTTAATCAGATTCATTTGCCGAGGGTAATAAGGCGTTGCTACAAATTTTGGGATAGTTCTGAAAATTGAACACAATACCTGTAACCTTTATGGCATCTGAACATAGAAGTATTTGGAAACAGGAATGAATAAAAACATTGAAGAATTAGAACGTTCTCTTAAGGACGCGAGCACCGATGCCGAACGGCTAGAGGCGCTCCTAGGTCTCTTGCTTGCACACAAGAATGATGATTTTGTTGAAGGATGGAAGTTTGGAACGGAGGCTGTTGAGCTAGCCAACTTATTAAATGATAGAAATGCGTTGGCAAGTGCCCACGAAGGGCTTGCCAATGTTCTTTGGAAACTGGCAGAATATTCTCAGAGCGTAGCGCATTTTGAACAGGCGCTAGACAAATATCTAGGTCTTGGCGACCTCTATGCTGTGGCCCGCTGCTATTGCGGAATGGGAATTATTTCGGGGACATTGCAAGAATACCGTACCGCGTTGGATTATTTCGAGGATGGACTTTCTGCAAGTAGGCGTGCTGACAGACATCATCTTGCTGCAACCATTACGGGCAATATTGGGCACGTATATTTCAATTTGGGCAGGTATAAGGATGCGATGGACTGTTTTCAGCATGGCTTAGATTTCTATCAGGAAACGAAAGAAGGCCAAGGAGAGGCCAATATGCTAGGAGGAATGGCTGGTGTGTATGTCTATCAAGGCGAATATGATAAAGGGATGGAACTCGTTCGGAGGTCTCTGGAAATCCATAAAACGGCCAACCACCGAAGAGGAATAGCCGTTGCCATGATGAACATTGGAAGCACTTTCCATCGGATGGGGAAATTTGATAAAGCAAAAACAGAACTGAAAAGCGCCCTTAATTATGCCAGTTCCATCAATTTGAAAATGATTGAATACGAAATTCTAAAGAGTTTGAGCGAAGTTTGCTCAGATTTAGGAGATGAGCAGCAAGCTTCGGAATATCTCAGGTTATACATGGATGGACAGAAAGAAGATAAGGCGCTATCAGTCAAACGTAAGAACGAACAGTTCAAGCAACGGCAGATGATTCGTGAGATACAGACCACGAAGAGATAGGTCGTCTCATGCTTACCAAGGCCGCTTCAAACTCCTTTGGTATAAAAATGTCGTTTCAAACCCAGTATCGGTTTCTCAAAGTAATGCCAACTAAGCGCGGCAAACGGAGCAATAATCGCGAAAGCCAGTAGTGGCTTCAGAATAAGAAATGCCCAAATATTCTCGTCAAGGCTTGAGACAATTAAAACACGTTGCCCAATAAGTAGCCCTATTTCGTGAAAACAGAACAACCCGTAGCTTATTACTCCTAGGTATGTTATGGTTGTCAACTTCCCGAATTTGAAAAAACTGTTGTCGCAGAAGTTTTGCTCAAAAATGAAGAAGGAAAGAATTACCGCGTAGAAAAGCTTCTCAATGATGAGACTTACGTAACCGGGCAAAATCTGATTGTTGAAAACAGGCCCGTACACCAAAAGAGAGCAGATAAACAGCAGATAAATGCCAATTAGGCTTCCTTTTTTTAAGGATTTTAAAGTTTCAAATCCCCAATTTTGGTTGAATGAGATGAAAGCGAAGATGGCACCAAGACAAATATCGCCCAGCAAAAAGAGCGTGTGAAACCATAGATTGACATCCGTGCCAAATAGTGTTATAGTAGTGATGGCAAACAGAATTAGAAGTAAACCGAAAAGCCATTTTTCGTTTTTCCGGAAGATGATAAGCAAGAAAGGCCAGAATATGTAGAACTGTTCTTCTACCGAAACGCTCCAAAGTACGCTGATGATGGGAGAGTGTGTCCAGCCGTGTTCTATTAGAAAGAAATTACCAACGAAAAGAATGAAATACCACGGGTTTCCAATTTCCTCATATGGTTCTCCAATAAACTCCATTCCTAGTGGAATAAGCACAAAACCAATAAAAAGGACTAGGAAATAGAGCGGCCAAATGCGAAGCGCCCGTCTTATATAATAGAGCCAAGGCTTAAACTTTCCGGCATGTTGCCGCTCCTCCAAAATAACCCACGTATTAATGTAGCTGGAGAGCACAAACGCAAA
>JBDNJH010000143.1:0-16402 GCA_041687875.1 Flavobacteriales bacterium
CCGTTGAGAGATACCATCGGATGGTTGTGACAACCGTCTTGGCCATCGTGTCCCTCGTTCTGACCACCATGTGCAAGGTTTTGGTCGCAATGACCTCCGTGCTGATGGGAATGTGGCGCGTCTTGGCCGCTGCGAGATGCGCTTTGGGCTCTCACACAGCGGTCTTGTGCAACACGCGAAGCGTTCTGACCGCTACACCTGCAATCTTGGCCAATAACTGCATCATTCTTACCAGTTAGCGGATTATCTTGGCTGCTCAGCCCTTTAATGCCCCTACTCGTTCGCGTGTTCTGAAAGATCAATCGTGCGGAATACAGCACAATCCGGTTACGACCTAGGCGCAAACGTCATACTCGTACACCTGTGGCGTAAGTTTCACGATTCTGAAGGAGTCTATTTCGCCAGTTTTGCCACGGTGGGTTGGACAGATGCCGCTTATTTACGCCTGAGCAGTTGGCCCTCCGAAGGTCATTGGCAGTGGAGGCGGTCCTTCGGTGTGTTTAATGGTACCGTGCTCCGCCTCATACTTGGCAATGTTATCTTGCATGGCCTTCATGAAACGCTTGGCGTGTTCTGGTGTTAATACAATCCGTGATTTCACTTTCGCCTTCGGCATACCTGGCATCACTTTGATGAAATCAATCACAAACTCAGCTGTTGAGTGCGTGATAATCGCAAGATTAGAATAAACACCATCTGCTACTTCTTCCGAAAGCTCGATGCTTAACTGTCCTTGCTGAGGTTGTGGATTTTGTTTTTCGTCTGCCATTATTTGAGGAGATAGAAGTTAGAATACAGGAGTTAGAATACAGGAGTTAGAATACAGGAGTTAGAATACAGGAGTTAGAATACAGGAGTTAGAATACAGGAGTTAGAAGTCGGCTATCAGGTTTAGCGGGTAGATGTGTCTGTAATCAACCGAACCTGAGCTGAGGTCAAAAATAGGAAAAGGTGTCAGACAACTACCGTTATCCAACACCTTTTCCTAATACCTAACTCCTAAGAGCTATCAGCTATGAGCTGTTTTTAAGCTTCCGCTTCGGCCTCTTGTTTGGCTGCCATCAGCGCTTCGTACTCAGACTTGGAGCCAACAACCAATTTGTCGTATTCTCTTAGACCTGTACCTGCAGGAATCAAGTGACCAACAATCACGTTCTCTTTCAGACCGTGGAGTTCATCAATCTTTCCTTTAACAGCTGCTTCGTTAAGAACCTTCGTGGTTTCCTGAAACGATGCTGCTGAAATGAAGCTATCTGTTTGAAGAGATGCACGTGTGATACCTTGAAGGATAGGCTCTGATGTAGCTGGAATTGCTTCTCTTGCTACAACTGGCTTCAAATCCTTACGTTTCAGTACAGAATTCTCATCACGCAATTTACGTGCAGTAATAATCTGACCTGATTTCAAGTTCTCAGACTGACCTGGATCTTCAACATACATTTTACCGTAAATCCAATCGTTCTCCTTACGGAATTCGTATCGGTTTGCCAATTCCTTCTCCAGAAACTTCGTATCACCTGGATCAAGGATATGAACCTTACGCATCATCTGACGAACGATTACCTCGTAATGCTTGTCGTTGATACGTACACCTTGCAATCGGTAAACTTCTTGAATCTCATTCACTAAGTATTCCTGAACAGCAGTTGGCCCTTTAATCATCAAGATGTCAGCAGGAGTAATCGCACCTTCAGAAAGTGGAACACCAGCCTTCACGAAGTCATTCTCTTGCACTAAGATGTGCTTAGAAAGTGACACAAGATATTTCTTGATCTCGCCAGTTCTTGTTTCGATGATAATCTCACGGTTACCACGCTTGATCTTTCCGAATGAAGCAACACCATCAACCTCAGAAACAACTGCCGGGTTTGATGGGTTACGTGCTTCGAAAAGCTCGGTAACTCGTGGAAGACCACCCGTGATATCACCTGATTTACCAGAAACACGCGGAATCTTCACAAGTGTATCACCCGCCTTCACCGCCTGTCCTTCCTGAACCGCAATGTGCGCTCCAACAGGCATGTTGTAATTCTTAATCTCCTTATTCGTTCCCGTTCCAGAAGCAACGTGAATTGCAGGAATCATCTTCTTATCCTTGGTATCAATCACAACCATTTCGTTGAAACCTGTCTGCTCATCAGACTCCACTCTGTAAGTGAAACCATCTGCAAGGTTATCGAACTCGATTTTACCATCAACCTCAGAAACGATAACCGCGTGATACGGATCCCAATCGCAAATCAGATCGTCTTTCTTCACAATATCACCATTCTTTTTGTACAGTTTAGAACCGTAAGGAATGTTGTGTGTAGCTACGAGAACACCCGTCTTCTTGTTAATCAGACGAAGTTCAGCTGAACGTCCGATGACAACATCGAAAGGGCCTTGTGAACTCTTAACTGTTCTCAATTCATCGAACTCAGCAGTAGATTCTGCTTTTGCAATAATTCTAGACTCTGATGCAATGTGAGATGCAACCCCACCAACGTGAAACGTACGAAGTGTAAGCTGTGTACCTGGCTCACCAATCGACTGTGCAGCAATTACACCAACAGCTGATCCTTTCTTAATCTCACGACCAGTTGAAAGGTCACGTCCGTAGCACAATGAACAGCATCCTCTTTGTGTCTCACATGTAAGAACGGAGCGAATCTCAACTGAATCAATTCCTGCGTCCTCAATGGCTTTCGCCTCATCCTCATTAATCATATTGCCAGAAGCAACAATCACATCTCCTGTTTCAGGATTCAATACATCATGCAAAGAAGTACGACCAAGAATTCTGTCATACAATGATTCGATTACGTCCTCATTTTTCTTCAACGCAGTTGCGATAAGTCCACGGAGTGTTCCGCAATCCACATCGTTGATAACCACATCTTGAGCAACGTCAACAAGTCGTCTTGTCAAGTAACCCGCATCAGCCGTTTTAAGGGCAGTATCCGCAAGTCCCTTACGCGCACCGTGAGTAGAAATGAAGTACTCAAGGATTGAAAGACCTTCCTTAAAGTTGGAAAGAATTGGGTTTTCAATGATTTCCTGAGTAGTAGCACTAGATTTCTGTGGCTTGGCCATCAGACCCCTCATTCCTGAAAGCTGACGAATCTGCTCCTTAGAACCCCTCGCACCTGAATCGAGCATCATGTAAACAGAGTTGAATCCCTGCTTATCATTCTTCATCTGGTCCATCAAGGTCTGCGTCAAACGTGAGTTTGTATGCGTCCAAATGTCAATAATCTGGTTGTAACGCTCGTTGTTGGTAATGAAACCCATATTGAAGTTGTTCATTACATCATCAACTTCAGCCTGAGCCTTTTCAATCATCGGAGCTTTTTGCTCTGGAATCAATACATCACCCAAGTTGAACGAAAGTCCACCACGGAATGCGCTCATGAAACCAAGTCCTTTGATTCTGTCTAGGAATCGAGCAGACTCGGCCATACCAACTCGGTAAATAATGTCACCGATAATATCTCGAAGCGCTTTTTTGGTCAGCAACTCATCAATGTAAGCTACTCCTTTAGGAACAACTTGGTTGAAGAGAACACGGCCAACAGTCGTTTCAATAATTCTTGCTTTTTCACCTTCGATATGAGAAGGAACACGCACTTTAATGATGGCGTGCAAATCCACTTTCTTCTCGTTGTGAGCAATAATTACTTCTTCAGCTGAGTAGAAGGTCATTCCTTCACCCTTCACTTTTTCTTCTTTCGTGCTTCTCTTTTCCTTGGTCATGTAATACAGACCAAGAACCATGTCCTGAGATGGAACCGCAATCGGTGCACCGTTGGCAGGGTTCAAGATATTGTGAGAAGCAAGCATCAAAAGTTGAGCTTCCAAAATGGCCGCGTTGCCCAATGGCAAGTGAACCGCCATCTGGTCACCGTCAAAATCCGCGTTGAAGGCCGTACAAACGAGTGGGTGCAATTGAATTGCTTTTCCCTCAATCAATTTAGGCTGGAATGCTTGGATACCCAATCTGTGAAGAGTCGGGGCACGGTTAAGCAGAACAGGGTGGTTTGTAAGAACGTTCTCAAGAATGTCCCAAACTACCGCGTCTTTCTTATCGACCAATTTCTTGGCTGATTTTACCGTTTTCACGATTCCTCGCTCAATCATCTTACGAATGATGAACGGCTTGTAAAGCTCTGCTGCCATTCCTTTTGGAATACCGCATTGGTGCATTTCCAATTCTGGTCCTACAACAATTACCGAACGAGCTGAATAATCAACACGCTTTCCAAGAAGGTTCTGACGGAAACGTCCTTGCTTACCCTTCAATGAGTCTGAAAGTGATTTCAGCGCTCTGTTTGATTCTGTTTTAACCGCAGAAGATTTTCTTGAGTTATCGAAAAGTGAATCAACCGATTCTTGAAGCATACGCTTCTCATTTCGCAAGATCACCTCAGGTGCCTTAATCTCAATCAGTCTTTTCAGACGATTGTTACGAATGATGACCCTTCTGTAAAGGTCGTTGAGATCCGAAGTGGCAAAACGTCCACCATCCAACGGCACCAACGGGCGAAGGTCTGGCGGAATTACTGGAATCACCTTTACAACCATCCACTCTGGACGATTTTCAATGTGTTCTTGTGCACTACGGAAAGCCTCAACTACTTGAAGGCGCTTCAACGCCTCATTCTTACGTTGCTGGCTCGTTTCGTTGTTTGCCTTATGGCGAAGATCGAACGAAAGTTCATCCAACTTCAAGCCTCTCAACAAAGCCTCAAGAGCCTCAGCTCCCATCTTTGCAACGAATTTGTTCGGATCCTGATCATCCAAATACTGATGCTCCTTCGGCATTCTTTCCAACGCATCCAAATACTCGTCTTCCGTAAGGAAATCCATGTAGTTTAATGCCTCACCCTCGTTGTTTACGGCCTCACCTGGATTGATTACCACGTAACGCTCGTAATAGATAATCATGTCCAACTTCTTGGTTGGAAGACCAAGCAAGTAACCAATCTTGTTAGGAAGTGAACGGAAGTACCAAATATGCGCTACAGGCACAACCAATTGGATGTGTCCCATTCGCTCACGTCTTACTTTCTTCTCCGTTACTTCAACGCCACAACGGTCGCAAATGATTCCTTTATATCGAATACGCTTGTATTTACCGCAATGACATTCGAAATCCTTTACGGGTCCGAAAATTCTTTCGCAGAAAAGACCATCACGCTCAGGCTTGTATGTCCTGTAGTTGATGGTTTCGGGCTTCAGCACCTCACCTCTAGAAGATTCTAGAATCTTCTCTGGTGAAGTAAGGCTGATGATAACCTTCTTAAAATTGCTTTTGATTTTATTCTCTCTTTTGAGGGCCATTTCTTTGTTCAATTATGAATTAAGAATGATGAATTAAAATTGGAATGAACTCAAATCCTAATAAATCAATCAACTATGGGCATTTTAATTCCTCACCACGTTTTGGCGTGGTGAGGAACATTTATCATTCAAGCGTTACGTTCAAACACAGACCGCGAAGTTCGTGTAGCAATACGTTGAAGGATTCTGGGATACCGGGTGCTGGCATCGGATCTCCTTTTACAATTGCTTCGTAAGCTTTAGCACGGCCAATCACATCATCTGACTTGATTGTCAACATCTCTTGTAGAATGTTTGCTGCACCGAAGCCTTCGAGTGCCCAAACTTCCATCTCTCCCAAACGCTGACCACCAAACTGGGCCTTACCACCAAGTGGTTGTTGCGTAATGAGTGAGTACGGTCCGATTGAACGGGCGTGCATCTTATCATCAACCATGTGGCCGAGTTTCAGCATGTAGATAATACCTACGGTTGCTGGCTGATCGAAACGCTCTCCCGTTCCACCATCATATAAGTATGTTCTACCCAATGATGGAACGCCTGCCTCTGCGATTTCAGCTTCAATCTGCTCTAAAGTAGCGCCATCGAAAATCGGTGTAGCATACTTACGGTCTAGTTTTTCTCCTGCCCAAGCAAGGATGGTTTCGTAGATCTGTCCCAAGTTCATCCTTGATGGTACACCAAGTGGGTTAAGGACAATATCAACTGGAGTTCCATCTTCAAGGAATGGCATGTCTTCCTCACGAACGATTCGGGCAACAATACCCTTGTTTCCGTGACGACCTGCCATCTTATCACCCACTTTCAGCTTACGCTTCTTAGCGATGTAAACCTTGGCCAACTGAACGATTCCTGTTGGAAGCTCATCTCCAATAGAGATGGCGAACTTCTTACGTTTGAATATTCCGAGAAGGTCGTTCACCTTGATGTTGAAGTTATGAAGCAACTCCTTGATTAATGTGTTCTTATCCTCATCTGTTGTCCAACCTGCTGGGTTGATGTTATCATACTCAATAGATGAAAGTGACTTCTGTGTGAATTTGGTTCCTTTCGGAATCAACACTTCACGCAAGTTATTCTCAACTCCTTGAGCTGTTTTACCATTTACAAGAACAAAAAGCTTGTCAACAAGTAGGCCTTTCAGCTTTGCAAACTCGATTTCGTGATCCTGATCAATTTTGGCAAGAACTTTCTTCTCGTCTGCTTTGCTCTTTTTATCCTTGATGTTTCTAGAGAACAATTTCTTCTCAAGAACAACTCCGTTCAATGATGGAGGCGCTTTCAATGAAGCATCTTTCACATCGCCCGCTTTGTCACCAAAAATGGCTCTCAAGAGTTTCTCTTCTGGAGAAGGATCGGTTTCTCCTTTCGGAGTGATTTTTCCAATAAGAATATCGCCAGGTCCAACCTCTGCTCCAACGCGAATTAGACCGTTTTCGTCCAAATCCTTTGTAGCTTCTTCACTTACGTTCGGAATATCAGCCGTAAGTTCTTCCAAACCTCGTTTGGTATCTCTTACTTCCAATGAGTATTCATCAATATGAATTGATGTGAAAATATCTTCTTTGGCAACCTTCTCAGAAATTACAATTGCATCCTCGAAGTTGTATCCTTTCCACGGCATGAAAGCCACTTTAAGGTTGCGTCCGATTGCCAATTCGCCTTTCTCTGTTCCGAAACCATCGCACAGCACTTCGCCTTGCTTCACCTTCTGACCTTTCGTCACAATCGGTTTTAGGTTAACAGTTGTATTCTGGTTTGTCTTACGGAACTTAACAAGTTTGTAAGTCTTCAGATCTTCCTCAAAACTTACCAACTTATCAAGGTCAGAACGCTCGTATCGGATGCTGATTTTGTTTGCATCTACATATTCAACAACTCCATCACGCTCCGCGTTGATAAGAACACGTGAATCACGGGCAACAAGCGGCTCCAGACCAGTTCCTACAATAGGAGCTTGTGGTCTCAAAAGTGGAACTGCCTGACGCATCATGTTCGACCCCATCAATGCACGGTTCGCATCATCATGCTCCAAAAACGGAATCAATGATGCCGCGATAGAAGCAATCTGGTTTGGAGCAACGTCCATCAAGTTGATGTTGTCTGGGCTCGTTACCGGGAAATCACCTTCCAAACGTGCTTTGATACGGTCTGTTCCGAAAGTACCATCGTCCTTCAAAATCGCGTTTGCTTGCGCAATCGTGTTTTTCTCCTCGTCTTCAGCGCTCAAGTAAATTGGCGCGCTCTTCATGTCCACTTTTCCACCCATTACCTTACGGTATGGTGTTTCAATGAATCCAAGCTTGTTCACCTTCGCATACACGCAAAGTGATGAGATAAGACCAATGTTAGGTCCCTCCGGAGTTTCAATCGTACAAAGTCGTCCGTAGTGTGTATAGTGAACGTCACGAACCTCAAAACCAGCTCTTTCTCTCGAAAGACCACCTGGTCCAAGGGCAGACATTCTACGCTTGTGAGTTACCTCAGAAAGTGGATTCGTTTGATCCATGAACTGAGATAGTTGGTTAGTTCCGAAGAACGAATTGATAACCGAAGAAAGTGTCTTCGCGTTGATCAAGTCAATCGGGGTAAAAACCTCGTTATCACGTACGTTCATACGCTCACGGATTGTTCTTGCCATACGTGCAAGACCAACACCGAACTGAGCATACAATTGCTCACCAACCGTACGCACACGTCTGTTGCTCAAGTGGTCAATATCATCCACATCGGTCTTAGAGTTGATCAATTCGATCAAATACTTGATGATGCAAATGATGTCTTCTTTGGTAAGTACTTTTTGATCTTCAGGCGTATTCAAACCGAGTTTACGGTTGATACGGAATCGACCTACTTCACCAAGATCATATCTCTTATCAGAGAAGAACAACTTGTCGATGATACCACGCGCGGTTTCCTCATCTGGCGGCTCTGCATTACGAAGTTGTCTGTAGATATGCTCTACCGCTTCTTTCTCAGAGTTTGAAGTATCCTTAGCAAGTGTGTTGTAAATGATGGCATAATCCGCAGCATTTACTTCCTCACGGTGAAGAATAACACTCTTAACTCCTGCTTCCATAATAAGGTCCATGTGTTCCTTATCGATGATGGTCTCACGATCAATGATTACCTCATTTCGTTCAATAGATACAACCTCGCCCGTATCCTCATCCACAAAATCCTCAACCCATGAGCGGAGAACTCTTGCGGCCAGTTTTCGGCCTTTAATCCTTGCAAGACCTGCTTTACTGACCTTTACTTCGTCAGCAAGACCAAAGATCTCCAAGATGTCTTTATCGCTCTCGAAACCGATTGCACGAAGCAATGTGGTAACAGGAAGCTTTTTCTTACGGTCAATGTAAGCGTACATCGCACCATGAATGTCAGTCGCAAACTCAATCCAAGAACCTTTGAACGGAATCACACGTGCCGAGTACAATTTTGTACCGTTGGCATGGTAGCTCTGTCCAAAGAAAACCCCTGGTGAACGGTGAAGCTGAGAAACAACTACACGCTCGGCACCGTTGACCACGAATGATCCTTTTGGTGTCATGTAAGGGATGGTTCCCAAATACACATCCTGAACAATGGTCTCAAAGTCCTCGTGTTCTGGATCTGTACAATAGAGTTTTAGTTTGGCCTTAAGAGGAACGCTGTGCGTCAGCCCTCTTTCGATACACTCTTCTATAGAATAGCGCGGTGGGTCTATAAAGTAGTCCAAGAACTCAAGAACGAAGTTGTTTCTTGTATCAGTAATCGGGAAATTCTCCGCGAATACTTTAAAGAGACCTTCGTTATGTCTGTTCTCTGGAGTTGTCTCCAGCTGGAAAAAATCTTTAAAAGACTTGAGCTGTATTTCTAAGAAGTCAGGATAAGGAATCTGATTTTTTGTGGAGGCAAAATTCTTACGTCCGGGTTTTGTGTTCAGCGCCAAGGTCTTGAATTTAGATGTTTGTGAAAATGAATTAACTGTAAACGGTAATAGGCCGAGGCGTGGTCCCGATTTTCATCGGGACCTGCCTCAACCTTTAAAACTCAGAAAGGGAGATTACTTAATCTCAACTTCTGCTCCTGCGTCAGTAAGCTGAGATTTAAGAGCTTCTGCTTCTTCCTTAGAGACACCTTCTTTAAGTGGCTTTGGAGCTGCATCAACAAGTTCTTTAGCCTCTTTAAGACCTAGACCTGTAAGCTCTTTTACCAACTTAACAACAGCCAATTTTGACTGTCCAGCTGCTTTAAGGATAACATCGAATTCGGTTTGAACCTCTGCTTCATCGCCACCAGCTCCTGCACCAGCCGCTGGGCCAGCAAAAGAAACGGCTGCTGCTGCAGGCTCAATTCCGTATTCATCTTTAAGTATTTGTGCAAGTTCGTTCACATCCTTTACAGAAAGGTTAACGAGTTTTTCTGCGAATTCTTTAAGATCTGCCATTTTATTTAATTGTTATTCGTGTTTGTAAATTGATTAATTGAAAACCGATAAGCGATTATTCGCCTTTTTCGGCAAGTGTTTGTAGTATTCCGGCAAGGTTTCTTCCAGGTGACTGAAGCGCGGAGATAACGTTCTTCGCAGGTGACTGCAGAAGTCCGATAAGTTCTCCAATCAATTCTTCTTTTGACTTGATGTTTTCCAAAAAGTCAATGTTTTCGTCTCCCAGATAGATGCTTTCTCCTACGTAAGCTCCTTTAAGAAGTGGACGATTACCCTTCTTTCTGTATTCTTTGATAAGCCTTGCCGGAGCATTGCCAGTATCAGAGTACAGGATTGAAGTGTTACCTTTCAAAACGCCATAAAGACCTTCGAAATCGCCAGTGGCTCTTTCCATTGCTTTTCTGAGCAACGTGTTCTTTACAACCTTTATTCCAATCGACTTCTTGTGTGCCGCAGCACGAAGCTTATAAGTTTGCTCAGCATTGAGGTTAGAGATGTCAGCCAAATAAAAATTCGGGTTGTTCTCCAACTCAACAGTCAAAGCCTCAATTGCTTGATTTTTTTCTTGTTTGTTCATTGTGTCAGTATTCCGAATTAAACTGATTTAACATCTACTCTCACGCTCGGAGACATTGTTCCCGAAAGAGCGATACTTTTAATGTAGGTTCCTTTTGCCGCAGTTGGCTTCAACTTAATAAGTGTTGTAATCAACTCAGTTGCATTTTCGATAAGCTTGTCTTCCGAAAAAGACACTTTTCCTATCGATGCATGAATGATTCCGTACTTATCAACTTTGAAGTCGATTTTACCGGCTTTTATATCCGAAACCGCCTTACCAATATCCATGGTAACTGTTCCCGCTTTTGGGTTAGGCATAAGACCACGTGGTCCTAATATTCTACCCAACGGGCCCAATTTGGCCATAACTGTTGGCATGGTTACTATAACATCTACATCGGTCCATCCCCCTTTGATCTTGTCGAGATACTCGTCAAGTCCAACAAAGTCAGCACCGGCAGCCTTTGCTTCTTCCTCCTTATCAGGAGTACAAAGCGCAAGAACTTTTACTGATTTACCTGTACCATGCGGAAGGCTGCAAACACCACGTACCATCTGGTTCGCTTTTCTCGGGTCAACTCCTAACCTTACGGCAAGGTCAACCGAGGCATCGAACTTAGGTGCCGGCATTTGTTTAATCAGCCCTGCTGCATCGCTGAGTGAATATGTCTTTTCAACATCCACTAGCTCAAGGGCTTTCTTTCTGTTCTTAGTAAGTGCCATTTTTTCTTAAGCTTTTTGTGGAAGTTTTCCATTAACAGTCACTCCCATGCTACGCGCTGTTCCAGCGATCATATGCATGGCAGATTCAACAGTAAAACAGTTCATGTCAGGCAGTTTTTCTTCAGCGATTGCTTTAATCTGATCTACAGAAAGTTTTCCCACTTTAACGCGGTTAGACTCTGCAGAACCTGATTTCAGCTTTATCGCCTCTTTAATTGAGACAGCTACAGGGGATTTTTTGACCACAAACTCGAACGACTTGTCCACGTAAACTGTGATCGCCACCGGCAATATCTTTCCTTGCGACTCCTGAGTACGAGCGTTGAATTGCTTACAGAAGTCCATAATGTTGACTCCTTTAGCACCCAAAGCTGGTCCTACAGGCGGGGCAGGGTTAGCCGCACCACCCCGTATCTGGAGCTTAATTAATGCGCTTATCTCTTTTGCCATGTTTAACTATTGTTATTTGAACTATTTATATATGATAGACAGCGCAGGGGGAAGCATTCGTAAATCAATGCACTGATAAATCCTCGTTTGTTTACTCTTTTTCTACTTGCATGTAGCTCAATTCCAATGGGGTCTTCCTTCCGAAGATCTTCACCATTACTTTGAGCTTTTTCTTTTCTTCATTGATTTCTTCGATGACTCCGCTGAACGTGTTGAACGGACCGTCAATTACTTTCACCGCCTCACCAACAACGAAAGGAATATTCATTTCCTCATCGCTTTCTGCCAATTCGTCAACCTTACCAAGGATTCTGTTCACCTCAGACTGACGCAATGGGACTGGCGCTCCACCTTTGGTCTCACCTAGAAAACCGATAACGCTTGTAACATTTTTAATGATGTGTGGAATCTCACCAATCAGATCAGCCTCGATTAAAATATAGCCAGGGAAGAAATTTCTCTCCTTGCTTACTTTCTTTCCTTTTCTAATCTGAAATACTTTTTCTTTTGGAATAAGCACCTGAGCAACATGGTCTGACATCCCAGCATGAGAAATCTCTGCTTCGATGTAATCCTTCACTTTTGATTCCTGACCACTGATGGCCCGAACCACGTACCACTTTTTACTGCTCTCGCTCATCCTTGTCTTAACTTCAGTTTGCTCAGAATAACTCATAGAAAAATCCTAATACGCCTTTCCAAACCGTGTCTTGTCCACCATTGATGCCGAACGTAAAATCCATAACGAAGATTACAAGTGCGATGATGACCGAAGCAATGGCCACAATCCACGTACTGTTTTGCAACTCAGCCCAAGTTGGCCAAGAAACCTTATTTACAAGCTCGTTGTAAGATTCTTCTACGTATGTCTTGATATTCGCCATTTCGTTTCTTCTGTTGCTACTATTGAAGAGTGACAAAATTCTCGTCTCTCATCCCTCGTCTCAAATCTCTTTTTCTAGCACGGGAGGAGAGACTCGAACTCCCGACACCAGGTTTTGGAGACCTGTGCTCTACCAACTGAGCTACACCCGTTTATTGAAGGCAAAAGGCACCCTCCGCCAGAGGCGGAGAATACCTTTGCCCTTAATTATTATTTGGTGATTTCTGTAATCTGACCTGCACCTACTGTTCTACCACCTTCACGGATAGCGAAACGTAGACCAACAGCCATTGCAACCGGAACAATCAACTTCACATTAATTGTCAAGTTATCTCCAGGCATAACCATTTCCTGCCCTTCTGGAAGGAAAATCTCACCAGTTACGTCTGTTGTTCTGATGTAGAACTGTGGACGATACTTGTTGTGAAATGGAGTGTGACGTCCACCTTCTTCTTTTTTCAAAACATAGATCTCAGCTTTGAATTCAGTATGAGGTTTAATCGATCCCGGCTTGGCAATTACCATTCCTCTCTTAATCGCTTCTTTCTCAATACCTCTCAATAGAAGACCAACGTTGTCACCAGCTTCTCCTCTGTCAAGAATCTTACGGAACATCTCAACTCCAGTGATGGTAGAAGTCAATTTCTCGTCTCCCATTCCAAGAATCTCAACACCATCTCCAGTATTGATAACACCTGTTTCGATTCTTCCTGTAGCAACAGTTCCACGTCCAGTAATTGAGAACACGTCCTCAACTGGCATTAGGAATGGCTTATCAATTTCTCTTGGTGGAATTTCAATCCAAGTATCAACAGCATCCATCAACTCCATAATGGTCTTAGACCATTTTTCGTCTCCGTTCAATCCACCTAGTGCAGATCCTTGGATAACTGGTGTATTCTCTCCATCATAATCATAGAAAGCTAACAATTCTCTCAATTCCATCTCAACAAGCTCCAACAACTCCTCGTCATCGACCATGTCAACTTTGTTCATGAAAACAACTACTCTAGGTACGTTTACCTGACGTGCAAGAAGGATATGCTCACGCGTCTGTGGCATTGGCCCGTCTGTAGCAGCACAAACAACGATAGCTCCGTCCATTTGAGCAGCTCCAGTAACCATGTTTTTCACGTAATCCGCGTGACCTGGACAGTCAACGTGTGCGTAATGACGGGTAGCAGTTGTGTACTCTACGTGCGAGGTGTTTATTGTAATACCTCTGGCTTTTTCTTCAGGGGCATTATCAATTGAGTCAAAACTTCTTTCTACTGACAAACCAGCCTTTGCTAATACCATTGTAATAGCAGCGGTTAGTGTTGTTTTACCGTGGTCAACGTGGCCAATTGTACCAATGTTGACATGGGGCTTGGAACGATCAAAATTCTCTTTGGCCATGGTTAATTATTGTTTAATTATTACTGATTTGATTATTACTGTTACTTACTTTTCAATACTACTTTTCTTTCTCCTCACTCCTCTTTTTTCTCACTCCTCCTTCCTCCTTTGTTGAGCCAATGAGGGGAATTGAACCCCTGACCTCGTCCTTACCAAGGACGCGCTCTACCCCTGAGCTACATCGGCTTTCACACCCCGCAGCTTTTGGGGTCATTTGTCAATTAATGAGCGGGAGACGAGATTCGAACTCGCGACCCTCAGCTTGGAAGGCTGATGCTCTACCAACTGAGCTACTCCCGCTTATAATGTTCGTGGTGGGGAGAGAAGGATTCGAACCTTCGAAGGTAAAACCAACAGATTTACAGTCTGTCCTCGTTGGCCGCTTGAGTATCTCCCCTACACTATTAATATTTTCAAAGAACGAGCCGGTGGAGGGATTCGAACCCCCGACCAGCTGATTACAAATCAGCTGCTCTGGCCATCTGAGCTACACCGGCTTTTACTCTACTTCCCTTTATCCACGGGGTTTGTAGCGGTTTTGGCGCGTAGACCCCCCTCGAAAAAGGACTGCAAATGTAATACTTTAGCCTCAGCGGAGCAATACCCCTAGAAAAAATTTATCCAAAAAATCAATCCGAGTGAAAATGTTTAGAAGTTGGTTATCAACAAATGCCCTTGAAACTGGATTATTTCCCGATTGGGAAAGGCCATTACGGCTTTGGGATTTCCATTTGTCTGAACGCAAGGGAAGGTTACTTCTCAACCCTGATGGCCTGATAGGCCGTATCGACCACCATCTTCAGCTCATAAGGCGCCACTTGCATTTCAACCATCTGCTTGTCTTCGTAAAGTTCTCCTCGCTTGTAGTCGTACTCTGCGCTTACGTTTCCTTTAGGGTCAAACACCTTCATGTGAAACGGCCCTTCGCACGATTTACCTGTAAGTATATAGGTTTGACCATCGTGTGTCTGTTGGCGTATCTCCCCGTCAAAATCGGAAGGAACATCAATGTAGAAATCCTTTATGCGAGTGGGGTAGTTGCAGTTGGTTTGGGCAAACAGATTCTGTTGCATAAATACCATTGATCCAATAACTAGAAATATGTGCTGAATTTTCATGATTACTCTATTATTTTAGAAATACCTATCAGAACAACTTCTCCAATTCGCCAGATGATGGCCGAGGCGCATCAATGCTGATGATGTTAAGATCCTTGTCAATTACCATATAGCGGGGAATGGCGTTCACCATGTACTGTTCCGTGTATTTCTCATTTTCTTTCGATACGAACATATTGTGTTCAAACCCGAACTCTGTAGCCATTTGTTTCCACTCATCTTCCTTGCAGAATGCACCAACGCTTACAAAATTCACCTCTTCACCATATTTATCTTCCAAGGTTTTTAAATGTGGCATCTCTGCTTTGCAAGGTCCGCACCATGTTGCCCAGAAATCTACTACCGTTGTTTTTCCCTTAAAGCTTGATAATGCCAACTCCTTTCCATCCATATTTACTCCTACGATATCAAGAAGCCCCTTCCCTGCCAATTCTTCTTTGAGTGCATTGAATTTGAGCTTGGCTACAACATTCGATTTCTGACGTTTGGCGCCAGCCTCAGCCTGTTTTTTCTTTCCAGACCATACAGCACTCATTTCTGGGAACTGTTCTGCGTAACCATCAATCGTATTTTGCACTTTCATCGTAATCTCATCAACTCGTTCAAATAAGGCTGTCGTGTCCATTTTCTCATCTAAGCCAGCGAGACTGTTCGAGTTCATTTCATCAACAATCGCCAAAGCAGCTATCGCATTGTTCCTCTCCGCACCTTTTCCATAATATCGGATGGTTTCATCAAAGTATGCCGTATGTAACGACAGCTGAATATCATCGCCTGGTAGCAGATAGAGCGAGGTCGCTTCCAAACCATCGAAAAACATCACCGACTTCGCACTATCAAGTGAGGTCTCAAGCTCGAATTCACCCTTTCCGTTAAGTGCTCCGGAAGCAAGCACAATAACTTCCCAGCCGCTTTCGCCCCGCTCAGAATATTGCAGGAACACGCTATCGCTGTTTGGCGAAATAATCTTTCCTGAGAGTTTTACGTTTTGGGCTGTCAGGTTCTGACTGAGCAAGGCTGAAGCACTTAATAAAATGATGGTTCTTATTTGATTTTTCATGGTTACGTGGTTTTAATTTATGTTCGATATTCACTACTGTCCGATAAAACCCTTTACAGATAGAAAAAAGTCATTTTCAGCTTAAATTTTAAAGTCTTCAATCAGTTTTTTAAAAGTAAGCCCCCTTGGTTTAGGCTGAACTAAAATTAAGTCGAAGTTGCTCTTGATTTTCTTTGAGCCATTCTTTTTCTGGGTTTTCAAGAAATCTGATTAGATGGATGTAGTTGAACAGGTGTAATCTACAGAAGCTCGCAAGGTTTGAAAATGCCCATTTGCGTTTAATCTTCTTGCGTATCACCGTCAGCAGAAGATTTACAATCAGCGCACACCAAATTTGGATCTTGATGGCGTTCTCATTGTCGCCAAGAAAGAACTTGAGCGGAAAGTTCTGTTTGAGCTGTTTAAAAAGCAATTCTATCTGCCATCGTTTTTTGTAGATTAGAGCGATGTGTTCCGCA
>JBDNJH010000016.1:0-3133 GCA_041687875.1 Flavobacteriales bacterium
ATTGGCGGTCGCGCTAGACAATTCAAGGCAGAAGGTTTCACATTCGATATGGGGCCAAGTTGGTACTGGATGCCAGAAGTATTTGAGAATTTTTATCAGCGTTTTGGCCATACGGCTTCCGATTTCTATCAATTGGATAGACTTTCTCCTTCCTATCGTGTGTATTTCGGAAAGGATGATTTCGTGGACATTCCATCAAGTCTAGATGAAATTTATGAATTGGTGGAATCCATTGAAAAAGGAGCTGCTGATCAACTTCGCAAGTTTCTGACAGAAGCCGAGTACAAATACAACGTGGGCATGAAGGAATTCGTGTTCAAACCTGGGTTATCAGTCACAGAATTTTTAGATTTTCGTTTGATGACAAGTGCGTTCAGATTGAATATGTTTCAATCAATAAGCGCGCACATCCGTCAGCATTTCAAGAACCCGAAACTCATTCAAATACTTGAATTCCCCGTTCTATTTCTCGGTGCAAAACCAAGCAAAACTCCTGCGATGTATTCGTTGATGAACTATGCGGATTTGAGCCTCGGAACGTGGTATCCGCAAGGTGGTATGTTCAAGATTATTGAAGCAATGGAAACGATTTGCAAAGAGCAGGGCGTAAAAATTGAAACCGATGCGAATGTGACTCAAATTCTCGCACGCGGTAATCGCGCAAGCGGAATACGCATCAATCAAACCGAAATTTCTTCGGATTATATTATCGGAACTGCCGATTATCACCACGTGGAACAGGAATTGTTGCCCAAGGAATTCCGCAACTATGACGAGAAGTATTGGGACAGTCGGCAGCTATCTCCATCGTGTATGCTTTTTTATGTGGGTGTTAAAAAGGAAGTTGCCAACCTTCTTCACCACACGCTCTTTTTCGATACCGATTTTGACAAGCATTTGGGCGAAATCTACGACACAAAGGAATGGCCGAGTAATCCGCTTTTCTACGTCTGCACACCTTCAAAAACAGATGCTTCCGTTGCACCAAAAGGCTATGAGAACCTGTTTATTCTCATTCCTGTGGCCGTTGATCTGAAAGATGAAGAAAGTACGCGTGAGCATTATTTCAATCTGGTGATGGAACGCATGGAACACATCACAGGCGAAAGCATCAAAGAACACGTGATTTACAAGCGCAGTTACGCGCATCGTGATTACAAGACTGACTATAACGGCTACAAGGGAAATGCCTTCGGATTGGCGAACACACTACTACAAACGGCTATTTTCAAGCCTTCTATGCGTAACAAACGATTAAAAAACCTTTTCTTTGCAGGACAATTGACCACCCCTGGTCCTGGCGTGCCACCTTCTTTGATCTCTGGTCAAGTGGTTGCATCACAAATAGAAAGGGAACTGAGTCAAAAGCGTTAAAAAAGTTGAGCCTAAACCAGCCCCAAAAAGTTCTTTTTGACCGTGCATCATACCGATGTAGTCAGGTTATAACAAATGCTTACAGCACTTCCTTTTCGCTTGCAATCAAGTTTTTACACAAGGATTTTGTAAATCCTATCCACGGTATTTACGGTTTTGTGAGATTGTCTGATGAGATTGTTGACAGCTTCCACGATTTTCCGAAACAACAGCTTTTGGAGCGTTTCAAGCAGGAAACGTATCAAGCAATTGATGAGAAAATCTCTCTCAATCCTATTCTGAACAGTTTCCAATTTGTGGTGAACGAGTTTGGAATTGAGCGTGCTATGATTGACAAATTCATTGCCAGCATGGAAATGGATCTTCGCAAAGCGGAATACACGCAAGAGAAGTACGAAGAGTACATTTTAGGTTCAGCCGAAGTGGTTGGATTGATGTGTTTGAAGGTGTTTACGGAAGGGAATCAGGAGATGTATGATGCGCTCACACCTTCTGCGATGAAGCTGGGTTCTGCTTTCCAAAAGATTAATTTCCTGCGTGACCTTAAAGACGACCACTACGGATTGGGCCGTTCCTATTTCCCTGGAATTGATGTTTCAGAATTGGATGACGCGACCAAGCAGAAGATTGAGGCTGACATTCAAGCCGACTTTAATGCTGGTTATGAAGGCATATTGAAACTGCCGAAAAAGGCGCGTTTCGGAGTTTATTTGGCGTACATCTATTATACCGCCTTATTCAAAAAAATATCGAATACGCCTTCAACGCGAATTCTTCAGGAGCGTATCAGCATTTCCAAGCCCAGAAAGGCATCGTTGTTGTTCGGTTCGTACGTTCGACACAGTTTCAACCTTATTTAAACACCATGAGAGCGTTGCTTCTCACCATTCTCATTCTCTGGTCAACCGCAGCTGTTGCTCAGGATCAATTGCTAGCAAGCATCCGTCAGAATATTGGCGAAGTGTTCAAAACGGACACGGTCTGCATGAAAATGTACGAAGCTTTTGAAAAAACGGACATCTCAAAAAGCAATCTTTTGCTTGGTTATAAAGGTGCCGTTGAACTTGGAATGGCACGCCACGACCCGAACGTTTTCAAGAAAATGGGTTATTTCAATGACGGAAAGGAGAACTTGGAAAAGTCCATTGAAAAAGACCCAGCAAACATTGAACTACGTTTTCTTCGTCTGACCATTCAGACGTACCTGCCGGCATTTCTAGGTTATGGAGAAAGCAAGGAAAAGGATAAAGCCTTTGTTCTTGCGAATCTGGAAAAGGCACCTAGTGAGGATTTTAAAAAGCGCGTAAAAGGGTTTATTAAGCACGCGGAGGAGGAAGGGAAACTTTGAGTGGAGTTGATTAGAGATAAAGTTAATGGCGTTTAGCTGATGAAAAATTTCTCATCAACTTTATCAACTCTGTAGACTTCATCAACTGATCTCATTTTCGAATTTTGACATTTAGAATTTAGTACTTCCAATTGCAAATCCTCATCAACATACTTTGGGTCGTTGCCGCATTCTGGTTCATGGAATCCATGGCGTGGTTTGCGCACAAATATGTGATGCACACATTCGCATGGTCTATTCACCGAGACCATCATCAACCGCACGAAAGATTCTTTCAGCGCAACGACATGTTCGCCATCATCTTTGCTGTTCCGAGTTGGCTCAATATGCAGTTTGGAGTCATGGCTGGATTCGACTTTAGATTTTACATTGGACTGGGCATTCTTTTCTATGGAATCGCCTACACCTTAG
>JBDNJH010000144.1:0-5779 GCA_041687875.1 Flavobacteriales bacterium
GCGCCCCACGTGAATTCCGTTTTTCATTTCCAATTCGGGCGAACCCGAAAGGAAAATGAGTTTGCCATCCACAAACGAAGCATTTCCCGTTTCGTGGATGTAACTCAGCAGCGCATTCTTGGCTCCGTTGATGTGGTTTGGAATGCTGTCTCTGGTTATTGGAATGTACTTAGCGCCAGAAGTGGTGCCGCTTGTTTTGGCCAGATATAGTGGTTTTCCAGGCCACAGCACGTTCTGTTCTCCAGCAGCCGTCCTTTCGAAATAGGATTTCAACTCCTCATAATCGCGGATGGGAACTTCCTTCACAAAATCGGCATGCGATTTTATCGTTCCGAATTTGTGGTCATTTCCAAATACCGTGTTTTCCGCCTTTGAAATCAGTTCGGTAAAAACCTTCTGCTGTGTTTCCACGGGCCGACTGCTCCACGCCTTGGTTTGGCGATTGGTCCACCAAGCGAGTGGTTTGGCTAAAAAGGAGCGGATTCCCATGCAGCGAATTTAGTTAATCGCTTTCCCTCATCTTTGCAGCATGTACGGCATTCTGAAATTCACATTGGGCGGAATTGCCCGCTTGCCTTGGTGGACGCTTTACGCACTATCAGATTTGTTCTTTTTCTTTCTTTATCACGTAATCTGGTATCGAAGAAAGACGGTTTGGAGGAATCTTGAGGCTGCATTTCCAGAAAAGAAGGCAGAAGAAATCAACGAATTATCGATTCAGTTTTACAAGAACTTCTGCGATCAGGTGGTGGAAACCATCAAGCTTTTTAAAGCCACGCCAGCTGAAATTTCTCAGCGATTTGAGGTTGATACAACCATTTACGACACGCTCTTTTCGGAAGGAAGACATGTGCTGCAGGCGACTTCCCATCAGTTCAATTGGGAATGGGGAAACTGGATTTTGAACCATCACACGCAGTTTCATCTTCGTATCATCTACATGATTCAGAAGAACAAAAACATGGAACAATTGGTGAATGAATATCGCGTTCGTTATGGCACGGAACTCATTCCAGCTAACGATTTAAAGGCCATGATGACCGACCCCGAAAAACCCACTATGACGGTTTTTCTTGCGGATCAAAATCCATCGGATAGAAAACGGGCGGCTTGGGTTTCTTTCTTTGGAAGGGAAATTCCTTTTCATCGTGGATTGGAAATTCTTGCAAGAAGAAAAGGCCATGCCGTTGTTTTTGATGAGATGATTCGTGTGAAGCGCGGTCATTACAAGAGCGTTTCCAAGTTGGTGTTTGAGGACGGAAGCAGGACCGAGGAAGGCGAAATAACCGAAGCTTACGTTCAGTTTTTGGAAGCAAGCATCAAACGACAGCCTGAGAATTGGCTTTGGAGTCACAATCGGTGGAAACATGCAAGGGAATTGACCGTTAATGCAAAAGGCCGCTAAACGCGGCCTTTTGATGAATGAATATGGCAATTGGATTACAGTTTCTTGATCTCCTTTTCCGTTACCCATTTTGACTTGAAAAGGGTGTTGTCGTATTTAATGTGGTATTTGTTTTCTCCCACTTCAATGATGCTGGCCGGTTCCGGAACCATTCCGTACTCCACCTCAACCCTGTCGCCCACTTTGAATTTGGTAGGGGGTGCGGCAGCGGCCTCTGTTTTGAAATCCTTGATACGTTCCGGGCCCACCCATTCATCCCAACTCTCGCCCCAGTCGTCATATCGAACAAAATATTTGTCACCATCTACCTTTTGGACGATGCCGGCATACCAGGCACCGCTGGATTCTATCTGAATCTTCTCGTTCACTTTCTGCGCGAATGAGGCAGACCCGAAAATGGTCAGCAATGCAAGAATTAATCGTGTTTTCATCATATTTTGATTTTATGGTTTAAAAGTAGGATTATCCGCGTCATTTCAATAATGATGCCCAAAGATCTTGGACATGAATTGGCCTGAAACTAGATAACTTTTCATCTACAGGGTATCTGTGGCCGAGTCCAATGCCGAAAGCATGTGCTCAGAGACGCGCTAGCCACTTCTCCAAAAAAACATCATTTATTCGGTAATACTGCCCATTCTCATCAAAGAATTGGCTCACCATGTCTTTGGCGTCAAGCGCTTCCAATGCCCGATTCACCGAACTTGCAGCACCCAGTTTATGACGGGTCAGAAAATCCTTGGAATTGAAACTCTGCACATCTCCATCTTTGGCAATGGCCTTCAATAGGTCCCACTGCATTTTTGAGAGAATGTGGCGGTAGTTGAAATAGACGTATTCGTTCTCTTTCAGAATGGTCACCAGCATATCGTTCACCTCCTGTATTCCGATTTCGCTCAGTTCGGTTGAGAACAATTTGTTGCACAACATCTGCACGTAATAGGTGTGGGTTCGGGTGAGTTTCAGAAGTTGGTTTAATGCTTCTTCGGAAATACTTTTTCCTCCGCGTTCCATCCATCGGGTAATGAATTCGGAATAATGAACATTCTCAATGGGCTTCAAATGAAGCATTTGCGTACTCTGATAGAAGGGCCTTTTGGCATCATTGAACATGGACACGAGCATGTCCGTTTCGCTGCCCGAAAAAATGAAGTTGATGTTATTGAGTTTCTGAATGTGCGTGCGAAGAATGGCCTCCAGATTGGTTTCAGGGTAGTTGTTTATCTGTTGAAATTCGTCTATGGCAATAATTACCTTGGTTTCATGCGATTCGAGATAGGACAGAATCTGGGTGAGCGTGAGTTCAGGTTGTTCAGCCTGTAGGTAAAATTCCACCGCTGGTGCGCCCGAAAGTTGGTCGTAGGTGATCCGTGGCCGGAATGATAGGATGAATTCTTTGACCTTGTCGGCAATTCTCCGTGGTAGCGAATCAGCCTTGCCTAGAATTCCCGACCCAAGCAGATTAATCAATTCCTGAGTGTTGGTGGTGGCGTAGATGTCAAACATAAAACAGTGCACTTGCTGCTCTTCCAATTGCTCGATGATGTGGCGTATGAGCCCGGTCTTGCCCATTCTCCTGACCGAAAAGAGCGTGATGTTGCGCCTGTTCATCAACGCATTGATTATGTTTTCGGTCTCTTCAACCCGGTCGCAGAAGTATTCTGCAGAGCGATAACCGCTCAATAAAAATGGATTTTCCATGCCATAAATGTAATGCACAAAATGCGTAACGCAAAATGCGTTGCGCAAAATGCGCTACATTGGAATGGTGGCAATCCGTTCCTACATCTATCTTTGCCGCATGTTGGTCTATTTCCTATTTGCCGTTGGTTTTGTGCTGTTGATTAAAGGAGCCGATTGGCTTATTGATGGCGCTTCGGGCCTCGCTCGTCAATTCCGTATTCCAGAAATTGTTATCGGCCTTACTGTGGTTGCATTTGGGACATCCGCGCCTGAACTGGCCGTGAACATCATTGCATCTGTAAATGGAAATAACGGGCTTGCTATTGGCAATATCGTTGGAAGCAATATTGCCAACATCTTGCTGATTTTAGGAATTGCGGCCATGATTCGAAATCTGACGGTACAGAGCAATACGGTCTGGCGCGAGATTCCATTCAGTCTGTTTGCAGCACTGATTTTGGGCTTTTTGGTGAACGACCATCTGTCAGGCAACGGAACGAAAGACATCATCACCCGTGCTGATGGCATGGTGCTCATTGCCCTGTTCTTTCTCTTTTTGTTTTACACGATTCGACTGGGAAAGAATAATCTGACTGAGGAAATTCCGGAAACTGATGGCGCTCGGCCTCTATGGAAATCAGTGGTGCTGATGCTTGTTGGTCTTACAGGGCTTGTTGTAGGAGGAAAATGGATTGTTGATGGTGCAGTTTCCTTGGCCTACCTTTTCGGCTATTCGGAATCGTTTGTTGGGTTGACCGTGGTGGCAATCGGAACATCTCTTCCAGAACTGGCAACCAGCGTTGTAGCCGTGCGAAAAGGGAACACCGACCTGGCCATTGGCAACGTAATTGGCTCCAATATTTTCAACACTTTCTGGGTGCTTGGGCTTTCGGCCATCATCAGTCCAATGGATTTCAATCCAGACGACAACTTCAGTATTTACATGAATATTGGCTGTAGTGCAATGCTGTTCGCGCTGTTTTTTATCGGAAAACGCCATACCATTCAGAAATGGCAAGGGGCTTTTCTCCTTTTAGGCTATTTGGCGTATATCAGTTTTCTGACGATGAGTGGGAAGTAATTGGAGTTCAATTATCGCAATTGATGAGCTCCTTTTCCTTTATTTCACTAGCGATAGCCTTTGACCAAAGTAAATAACCCTGCGAATTACAGTGCATGTCAATATCCCAATAGTAATTTTTACCTACACCACTAAATTTTGCAAAATGCTGATGCAAGTTCAGAACATTGACACCGCTTTGCTCTAAATCGGCTGCTAAGTCGGTAAAAGCAAAAGAGTGACCTTCATCAAGTTCATATTCCATAGGAGTGAGGACAAACAGGGTTTGAATTTTTTGGTTTTTGGCAAATGGAATAATCTCATCAGTAATTGTAGAGTAAATCAACTTCTTGGCTTCTTCTTCCAGTTTTTCATAGACAGACTTCGTATAAAAGGTCCACTCTACCCCAATAATTTCATGAGCAATAACTCGCCATACATAGGAGAAACTGTACAGGTATTTCCACCAAGGTCCATCTCGATAAACAACGTTGTTTTCGGAAACAAGCCTTTCGTTACCTCCTCTTACGATTAAATCATTAATATCTGAAGTGTTAATGGAAAAAATCACCAATTGTGGTTTATATGTTTCTAGAATTAAGTGTTTGAATTTGTATGTTTCATAAATAATATCGCTTCCATTTCGGCCCGCATTAACACACAATAAGTTAGTCCGACATGATTTTAGTTGATTGCTCAGCAATTTGACCCAAGTAGAATCGTAAGGAGCGCCTACTCCCTCTGTAAAGGAATCTCCAAATCCAGCAATAGTAAAGGATGAGTCTATTTTCACTTTGTCCAAATCCGTCTCCCTCAATCCAATAGTATTGAATGAGTGTTCATACGAAAATTCAGGCTTTTTTTCCCTATCTGTGCGATTTGGCGGCCCTACAAACAGACGAATGTCATTTTTTAGTCCTTCTGAAACATCTCTGTTTTCTCCTCTTGGGCTTGTATACATGCAGTAGTACCAAAACGAACCGTTTCTTTCAGAATATGACTGGTATTTGTCAGGAATAATTCGAAGCCCCAGTTCAAGAATCAATAATGACAAGCAAACACTCAAAAATAGAATGCGTCCGTTTGTGGTGAATCTTGTTCCAAGTACCTTAGGTAACAAAACATAAATCGCGAAAAAAAATGATCCGTAAATAATTACACTTGATATAATATTGGATAGACCCAAAAACAAAAACCAATAACTCAAGCACGTAGCTATGGTCAGGAGTGCATATAAAATCTTCCGCATGTCCATCACTTTCTGTGAATTGTTAATTCGTTTGAGTTAACCTTTTTCATACGCCTGTTATTACCTATGCGCCCAATCGAACGTATCCAACTCCTCCAAACATTTTTGAAGCAGAAGAATGCTCTTTTCAATATCGCCTTTATCGGCCATTTCAATTACTTGATGAATGTGACGTGTTGGGATGGAGATTGCCCCAGCGATAGAACCACCAGGACTGAATCGTTGAATGGCTGCTGTGTCTGTTCCGCCAGCCGTTAGGACTTCTGGTTGCCATTGGATTTTGTGCTTATCAGCTGTCTTTTTCATGTATTCAACCATGCGGTAATCGCAAACGGTTGATGCATCCATAATCTTGATGGCTGTGCCTTTTCCTAGCTCGGTA
>JBDNJH010000145.1:0-16969 GCA_041687875.1 Flavobacteriales bacterium
CCGTTTTGGCTCCAAGTTGTTTACACACACGCTTTTCTCGTTGGCTTTTGCGAGGCAAATGGCGGTTCCTTCTATTGCCAACGTGGTTTATGGTAACGGAAACGGACCATCCATCCAAAACACACGAAAAAGAAACAACGATACGCTGCTTTTCTTCGGAGAGTTCTATCGGCATGGTAATAGTCCTGAAGGAATGAAAGTGGCAGAGCAGCTTAACCGTATTCACAGTCGGTTTCCAATCTCTAACAATCAGAACCTCTACACCTTGGCCACGCTGATGTGCGAGCCTATTCGCATGAGCCTATTTTTGACGGGAAAGAACATCTTCAGTCAAAAGGAAACCCGTTCGCTTTATCTCTTCTGGAAGATGGTGGCAGAAATGCTTCACATTACCGACATTCCGAAAGACGAACACGCCATGTATGCGTTCTATCTGGATTATGAAAAGCAGCATTTTGGCTATACG
Organism: Flavobacteriales bacterium; assembly: GCA_041687875.1. Lineage (GTDB taxonomy): Bacteria > Bacteroidota > Bacteroidia > UBA10329 > UBA10329 > UBA10329. Next base: position 467 of record JBDNJH010000145.1, read on the forward strand.
GATGGAGGACACGAGGTACTGAACTGCCTTATTCAAGAATTTGCAGATCGGTGGTTTCCAAAATTCATGCACCCATTTGCCAAGCAGGTTTATCTCAGTCTATTTGACGACCACTTGCTGGAAACATACAGGCTGAAGAAACCATCTTTGCTTATTAGAACAGCGGTACGTACGAGGTTGAGATTTCAACTGGCATTCTTATTTCAAGTACTGCCAGACCCGAAAGAGCGCAGCATAATAGACCTTTTCAATGAGGATTATCGTGATTACCACATCCGAAAAGCTGGCCCGTTGCAATGAGAATAGTACGACTTACTTTACTGCTAGTGCTTCCGATAAGCACACTTGCCCAAATCAATCTGTCTGATGGAGCAACCATTCAAATACAAGTAGCAGCAAATGAACGCTTCACATCTACCAATGTAACAGTACTTAAAGGCGAAATCTATCAGATAACAGCAGACGGCACGTGGCAAGATGCTGGCTTCCCTCCTACAGATGCCAACGGTTTCAAAGGTTTTACTGCTCCCATGTTTTTCGGAATGCTGCTAAAACCAATGCCAAGTCAATACTATATGAAGCTTTGCGGAAAGGTTGGTGGTTGGAAATTCTCAATAGGAACATCCGCCACAATCAAGATGAAACGAACAGGGAAACTGATAATCTTTCCGAATGATGCGAAAGGGTTTTTCGACAACAACCACGGCATAATCACGGTTACTATCAAACGTGGGAATTATGTAAAAGTGATTCACCACAACTGAATACCTTTGACGAAAATCCACTCAAGTGTTTCAATTATGAAACACTTTTTTCAAAATGAAAGTGGCACTGCCAATTTTCATCCCCTGCAATAATTCAATTACTCAAAAATCAATACGTTGGACCGCCAGCTTACAAAGTTGGAAATGTGGAATACGAATTGCTTCCACAATGGCATAATCACTCACAAAAACAATAAATTATGAAAAAGGTACTTACGGCAATTGCCATCATTTCAACACTAGCATGATTCACCAACGAAGCCAAGGCTCAGGCTTGGAGCAAAGACACCAAATTGCTCGGATTAGGCTTTGGAGCTTCCAGTTTCTATCACTTAGATAGTTACTACTATGGCAATAACGGAAGGATTCGCAGTTTTTACTCACCCATCACAGGACAATTCAATTTTATGGGAGAATTCGGAATTCACGAATATGTTGGTCTCGGTTTCACAACAGGTATCGGAGGACGGGCTGGTTGGTCAAGAGGTTATTTAGGAGAAGTGAACATTCCTATTGGGATGATTGCCAACTTTCACTTCTATCAGCTGATAGCCGATAAGACGGGTAAGAATATCCACGCAGACAAGTTGGATATTTACGCAGGAGTAAATCTGGGTAGCGGGGTTGCCTTCACATACTACGACAATAATAACCCGCCTCGTGTGGTGCCACTAGCCTTCGGTGGTGTTCATGCAGGTATCCGGTACTATTTTGTTCCTAAAGTCGGTTTGAATGCAGAGGTCGGATTTGGCAGGCAGTTGGTCAACCTGGGGTTTGTTTTCAAACTTTGAGGTTCTAATATTTAGATAAAAGCCTGTCTGTTCCTCGAACAGACAGGCTTTTATGTTTCATTCATATAACGAATAGTGTCGGCTTCAAAACAGTCATCGCGGATTATCATTCATACATTCATAAACATGAAACATATCACAACCATTATTTGGGCAACTTTCAGCTTGATAACCCTTGCTATCACCATTCAATCCTGCAAAAAAGAAGAACCAGAACCAGCCAAAGGAATAGACCTTCAGCTTTATGAAATGGCGCAAGAAACAACAGGTTTTGTATGGTATAAAAATTCGGACGCGCAATTGGATAAGAGTTCTGGTAGCGGACACAATTTCCCTTTTCTGCGTACGCGTTATAATGCAACGGCAGCTACCCAACTGGCTTCTGATGGAAAGGTGAACCAGAACGCAAGTTTTGCTGACGGTTCCTTCGTTGTAAAAGAATTAATTAATGGTGACGGAAGTATTGGTCTTTACGCCATTCTGTACAAAATGTCGACCAGCGAATATGCTGATGGCCGTGGCTGGGTTTGGGGATATATCTACCCAAATGGAGATGTGGCAACAACGGCTCGAGATAAAGGAGCAATCTGCACGAGTTGCCATCTGCAATCGGAAAACATCGACTACATGTTGATGAATAAGTTCTTCCCTTAATCGGTTAAAACTAATCCTCATTTTTGTTGTAGCTAATTGGTTAATTCCTCACATTTGTGCTAGTGAATCAGAAGAGTACATACGTTTGGATGAGAAACACTGCTTCTCTCCTACTCCTATTCGGGTATTTCCTTAATGTAATCTCTTTTGAGAGCTTTCATCAGGCGGTTCACAATCACGACCATGCTGAGTTTCACACCCAAGAAGCGGAAGCAGATGCTTGTCACCGAGCTATCTATCATGGCGAAACATCACACGATTGTGAACACAGAAGCCATTTAACAAAGACAGAGACCGACTGCGACCTATGTAAAGTCACTTTGTCTCGCCTACATTTTGCCTCAGAGGTAGAAAATACTTTAACCCGTTACACACAATACACAGTCAATACGCCTGCCAGCGCACGGTTTTTTGGTTACGATTTTACGCTGGCATTTGCTCCTCGCGGGCCACCAGCACTTTCCTGATTCATTCGAATTTCCGTAGCTGATACAGCTGCATTTTTCCGAGCGCCATCAGGTTTTCGGATTCAATTTAACATTTAATAATCACGCTATGGAGTGTATGAATATGCACGGCCCATGGTCAGAAAATATATTATCATGAAAGACAAACTGAGTTTTTACGATGTAAAGAGCAAATCAAAATTTGAATCTGCAGAGTACGATATACGACTTTTACAGAATGGACGTTATTTCGCTGTTGCCAAATCTCCCAACGGACCCAACGAGGCATGGAGGGTGCTTTCTAAAGCACAGGGCGAAAAGCTGAAAGATAAGTAAGCGATGGGCATCATCAATATGTTTGTCCACGAACGGGTTGAGCATTGGAAAACCGTGCTCAAGATCACTGATTGGAACATCGTATGTCAGACCATCTCCGAAGCACAAGTGACGGATTTGCTAATGGATGATAGCCACGGGCATGAGTTTGTTGGAATTGAACGTCAATTCGATTCGAAGACGGGCATTCTCTATCATACTCGCCCCCTGTTGGAGGACGACATCATTCACGAATTACTTCATGTGAGGTATCCCGAATGGAGTGAAGAAAAGGTCACATTCTGGACTTCGCTACTTTTTGGAGAACCTGTTCTTGAACACGAAAGTGCAATGGAATACCTGCTTCCTACGGGATAAAATCTATTTGAGGAAGAGCCCAATGTAAAGTTGGTGCTCTTCCTTTTTTAAACAAAAACAAAAACAAACGATAAAAATTCAAATTATGAAAAACACAAAAAACGTACTGTGGGCATTGCCACTATTTTCTATTCTATTCTTCACCGCTTGTGAGAAGGAAGACCCAATAGTTCCGAATGAGGAAGAACTGATAACCACGCTTATTTACACGCTGACCCCAGCAGGCGGTGGCACCCCTGTGGTCTTTTCGTTTCAAGACCTTGATGGCGATGGAGGAAATGCACCAATAATTGTAAACGGAACGCTTGCGGCAAATACTACTTACGCAGGTGTTCTTTCGCTACTAAATGAAACCGAAACTCCAGCTGAGAGTATTTCAGAAGAGGTTGAGGAAGAAGCAGATAAGCATCAGTTCTTCTTCTCCGTTTCTGGAGTTGACGCCACAGTTAGCTATGCAGATGCCGATGGGAATGGAAATCCGATTGGGTTGGCAAGTACAGTGGTAGTAGGTGCAGTTTCATCATCGGGTACGCTTGTTATCACGTTAAGACACGAACCTGCTAAATCTGCTTCGGGTGTTTCTGCTGGCGATATCACCAACGCTGGTGGCGAAACAGATATTGAAGTTACGTTTGACGTGACTGTGCAATAAAATGATGATGAGGTTGCCCGAAAAGCTAACAATATCGGTTTGTCACCCTGAACTTGTTTCAGGGTCTAATTGACAATTTATGTTTAGATTCTGAAATAAATTCAGAATGACGAGCGTACCGACTTTTTAGGCGACCTCATCATTTCTTTAAATGAGACTAAGTACTTTTTTCCTTCTCTCCTTTTTCCTTTTTCCTTTTTTGGCTTCTGCTCAAAATTGTACGCTCTCCATTTCGGGCAACGTGGCAGATGAGAGCACAGGAATTCCTATGGCGTATGGCACTATTTACGTTGAGGAATTAGAAACTGGTATGGCTTCAGATAGCCTGGGAAATTTTAACCTAGACAAGCTTTGCAAAGGAGAATATCACCTGAGATTCAACCACATAGGTTGTGAAACGAAAACACTTTTTCTATCTCTAACAAAAGACACGGTAATTAGCATTAATATGCATCATCACAATGAGTTAATGGATGAAGTAGAGATTCATGACCACCACTCAGAACACGAAACAGTAGCCAGTTCAACCATTAGCAAAGAGCGAATTGCTGAAATAGCCAATAAAGACCTTTCAGAAATGCTGGAGCAACTGACGGGCGTAAGTAGTATTAAAAGTGGTGCAGGTGTTTCTAAACCAGTGGTTCATGGTCTGTCTGGAAATAGAGTTGCCATCTTAAACAACGGAATTGCGCAAAGCGGTCAGCAATGGGGAAACGACCACGCACCCGAAATTGACCCCTATGTTGCCGACCATATTTCGGTGGTTAAAGGAGCTGGTGCTCTGGCCTATCCCGGTGGTTCTTTAGGTGGTGTTATTCTTATAGAGCCTGCAGAAATTCCGAATGATCCGCATTTGCATGGTAGCGTCAACTACATTTTTCAAACCAACGGTTTAGGAAATACGCTTAACGCGAGATTAGAAAAGTTTGATAAGTGGGCGGCTTGGCGCATCTCGGCTACAGCTAAAGTGATTGGCGATAGAAGTGCACCAAACTATTACCTCACCAATACAGGAAAACGCGAATACAACGTAGCCGCACAGTTGGAGAAACACTTTAATCCAAAGTGGGAAATGAAGTTGTATTACAGTCTTTTTAATACGGAAATAGCCATTTTACGCGGTTCGCATATTGGTAATCTCACCGATTTAGAAGATGCCATCGGACGAGACGTTCCGTTCTTTACAGAAGACCAGTTCTCGTATACGATTAATGAACCACGACAAACGGTTCAACATCATCTGTTGAAATTAGAAAGTCATCACATTTTCAATGAGCATCAGAGTCTGAATCTCAAATATGGCGGACAAGTAAACAACCGAAAGGAGTTTGATGTGCGTAGAGCTGATAGAAGCGACTTGCCAGCCCTAAGTCTATTGCAATGGGACCAATACCTAGAAGGCGTTTACAAACACTTCTTTGAGCACGGCCGACAGCTTAAAACAGGTGTTCAGTTACGGTTGACTGATAATACGAATGATCCTGAAACGGGTATCCTTCCGCTTATCCCTGATTTTCGTGCATATCGTTTTGGTGCGTTTGCCATTTTTCAAGAGGAACGGAAGAAACTACTTTACGAACTAGGCGCACGGTATGACATGAACTACTTTCAAGTAGTGACTATCTCGCAATCGGTTCCGAGAGAAATTGAGCGACTTTATCACACGTTTCACAATTACAGTTTCTCAGCTGGCGTGCGCTACCGCGTTCTTCCACAGCTTAAATTGAACCTGAACGTAGGCCATGTACTGCGTTCTCCAGAAGTGAACGAACTGTACAGCGCTGGTTTGCATCAAGGCGTAAGCGGTATTGAAGAAGGAAATCGAAATATTCAGAACGAACAATCGACCAAAATTGTGCTCTCGGCAGATTGGAACGCGAAGAAGAAACTGTTTGTACAGTTGCTCGGCTACTTTCAATACGTCAGCAATTTCATCTACCTACAACCCGAAGATGAGTTCAGGTTAACCATTCGCGGAGCGTTTCCGCTTTTCACGTATCAACAAACAGACGCAACCATTGCTGGATTGGATGCACTGGTATCCTACGAACCGATTGAAAGCATCCGCCTCGTGGCTAAGTATTCGTTCTTGCAAGGAGATGATTTAACCAACAATCAGCCGTTGGTTTTCATGCCAAGCAATAACCTTTTTGGGTCTCTCTCCTACTCTTTTAAGGATGGAGAAACGATGAAGAGTTCGTCTGTTTCTGTAAACGGACAATATGTTTTCAGACAATCGTATCTCAATCTAAACCAAGACATTGCTCCTGCCCCAGATGGCTATTTCTTGCTTGGTGCAAGTATTGGAACTACGTTTAAATTGAAAAAAACGAAGCTTCGATGTTCCATTTCTGGAGACAATCTTCTAAACACGGTTTACAGGGATTACCTAAACCGGCAACGATACTTTGCGGCCGATTTGGGCTGGAATGTGAACGTGCGGTTGAATTACGCGTTTTGAGCAGGAGAATTCTGTTTGGATTGTTTTTCAGTGGTGTCCGACTAAACCACAACAATCTGTTTAAATCAGTAGGGTCTGAATTGAACAGATTGATGTAGTTGATTAGATTGTACCATTTGATGAAGACCATGTTCGAGTAGACCCATTTGCGCTGTGGTGTACAAGCCTTTGATTTGGCAGGCAGCATCACCCCTGAGAGTTCGGGCAGTGAATTCACCCTCCACGGTGGCGAACAGCATGGTAACAAGATGATTATAGGTCTTGAAGCTCTTGTAATATCTGTCCGAACCATGCTTATGGGCTGTCCGATAAATAAGGCCTCGGTGGATGAACGAGAGAATCTGCTTGAAAATGGGCTGTCCGGAGAAATTTGCACTGTTGTTCATGGTCATTTTTGTCTTGCAAAAACAAAATAACCAAAGGAGGCGCAGACCACAATGGAATGCGCCTCCTTAAATTTTTAGTCGGACACTACTGATCTGCAAAGACTAATTCTCCTATAAATGTCCAATTATTTTACAGCTATGGTCTTTGGCACGATAATAATTGAAACGAAAAAATGTTCTTTGCCAAACCAATGAGAATCCTTCTGTTTATCACTTTACTAGTATTGCAGGCCAGTTTTGGCTTTGCACAGGACAGGTATTTGCTTGGAGGCGTGCTCAAAAATCATCTGACGGCAGAAGGTATTCCGAACGTGCACGTAATGAATCTTACGGATTCATTAGCTACCATCAGTTCGCTCGAAGGTGCATTCAAGATCCCCGCGCATTTGGGAGATAGTCTTGTCTTCACCTCCATCGGATATCATTCAAAAGCCCTTATTGTAACCTCCAAAGAACTGACAGCAGACTTCATTGAGGTAAAAATGGCGCAACGCGAATATCTGTTAGGCGAGGTTGAAATAAATCCTTTTGGATCGAAAGAGCAGTTTCGCCAACGCTTCATGGAATTGGAGGTGGATGATGGAACGATTGAAATTGCTGGTATTCAAGGGCCGTCCAAAGACCGGAGAACTATTCCTATTACGGAAGATGCGGATGAGATTAAGAAGGCAAAGCATTTGTTCAAAAGTCCTGCATCTTTCCTGTATGGAAATTTTAGTAAGGATGCCAAAGCGCGACAAGAATTACACCGATTGGAGGCTGATAAAGAAAAACATCGATACAACAACAGCAAGTTCAACGAAGATGTCGTTCATCGAATAACTTCCTTTGAAGGGCCTAAGTTGTTGGAATTCATGGACTACTGTAATTTCTCTGAAGATCAAATCTTCCGATACAGCGATTATGAACTTACCGTGGCCATTCTAGACAAACAAAAATCCTTTGAACGCATCAGTCGGGATTCTACAACCGAATAATTATTAAGAAATCATTGTTCAAAATTGCTTACATACAACAAAAGAAGAGCGTGTTGGTAAAGACAAGAATACTAACTTGCAGCGCAATTTTGTAATTGATGAAGCACCTTTTTCTATTGCTTTTCTGTCTGAGTTCAGTATTTTCCTTTGCTCAGGAAGAAAAACCAGTTAAGCAACAACTTACAGAACAGAAAGACCCATCGTCTATGACGAAAGAGGAGAAAATTGCTGCTGCCAAGGCTAAAGCGCGTTCTGCTGCCGGTGGTGTAGATTCAACTCAAGTTTCTGCCCCAGAAATGACCCCTTACGAAGAGGCGGCAAAAAGCTTTGACCTTGCGCTTAATTTAAAGGAGCAGCGAAAATACGATGAAGCTCAGGCTGAATTTGATAAAGCCATTGAAATTGACCCAAACTTTGTGGAAGCGTATGTTGGCCGGGGAGGTATCAAGTTTCAGAAAATTGAATTTCCTGCTGCCATGGAAGATTACAACCGTGCGGTGGAAATTGCAGAGAACTTAACTGAAATGCACGAATACAAAGCTTCCATTAAGAACGTATTGGCCGATTATGAAGGCTCTAAGATTGAAGGAAGCAAGGCCGATTACATGAAGACACGAGTGGCCGAAGCACTTTATCATAGAGGTCACCTCAAGCGATTTATGGAAGATAAAGGGGGCGGTTGCACAGACCTTAGAAAATCACTTGATCTTGGCTACGCTAGAGCCAAAACAGATTGGCCAGTCCTCTGCCAATAAGTCATCAATCATAATGGAGATTGCCAATATTCCATGTTTTGGGTTCAGGGCTGCTGCTCTTGTCACTTGTCACTTCCCTTTGTCCTTTCTCCTTCGTCCCTTTTCATAAACAAAAAGCCCCCTTTCCCGAAGGAAAGAGGGCAGTAATGCAAGAGGTACCATCCAACCTCGCACTACATTGGCCAGAGGCCAACTTCATTTACATCCACTTACCAAGGAATTTCATGTATTCCTTTTTCAGCGCCATATACAATTTATCGTATGTGGCGGTTTATTCATGGAGTTTTGTATGATTGGCAAACAGAACATGGTCAATTGCAACCGGATTAGACTTTGCCTGATTGGCTAAGAACTTATCGTGGCTTTTGTACTTAACAATCAGTTTTTCAGCAACTTCCTTTTGTAGTATAAACTGATTTTGGAAATGTTCAATTTGAGAAACAACCTCCAATTTGGTGTTTCTCGTTACCAATTCTCCTAATCGTTTCTCGAAAATGGTAAGTTCATCCAAATAGAACTTCATGTTATTAGTCCACAAAAGATGATCTGCGTGTAGTTCATCCATGTGTTTACGTGGTGCTTTTTTCGCTGTCATATCTTCTCTCTCGTAGTGTTAATCTTAGAAGCGAAGGGAGCAAAAAAATACGTGCAAAACCGTGACCTCGGTTTGGCAAAAAACTGATAAAAATCTGTTTTTACTTTTCACTACAGTTTTATGAAGCGTCTGGCAACTTCGTTCTCACCATCTTGAATAAGTATAGTGAATAGTCCTGAAGGAAATCCAGACACATCAATTGAATTGGAAAGGGTTCCATTACTCACCACTTTTCCAGTCATATCAAAAATAGAATAGCTGACATTGGTAAGCTTTTCAGAAAAAAACAATCTATCAGAAACCGGATTCGGATAAACAGAAAAACCGGAAGCATCTGCCCTATCTTCTTCCACGCTCGAAATCATGTTGCTGCCAAAGACCCAAAGACCTGTCTGCATATCCGAGGCCAAGATATGGCCTGAAGGAAGGAACGGATACACGCCCCAACAGCCTCTGTAAAAACCTCCTTGGTGAATCTCGGTTGAGGTATCGTAAAAACCAGCAAGCGTAGGCTTTGCAGGATTGCTGCAATCAAACATGTATACGCCATCAAAATAATAGGACACGTAAAGGAATCCACCATTGTAAATCAAATTGTGTGGGATGGAATTCACATTAACATCAGAACTTATGGTGTCTGTTACTACCAAATTATCCATGTCTGACACATCGATAATCTTGATGTCTTTGCCATGATTTTCATCTGCCAAGGCGTAAAATGGAGCATCTGCCATAAGCCAACCACTGTGGTTATAACCGCTTTGCACGTAGGTACTCAACGAGCCAATCATCTGAGGTTCAGCTATATTGGAGAAATCCACTACGAACAATCCGTTTGTAGCCGCATTGCAATAAGCCGTATCGTTGCGCACATATACATCATGCACATATCCTATTGAACTCCAAAAGGACACCTGATTTGGGCAATCTAACAGCAATGTGGGCGCAATTGGGTTGGCAAGCGAATAGACTGCAAACTGCATTGAGCCTCCACACATGTACAAACGCGCACTTGTTGTGTCAATAAAAATATTGTGACAACGATTGAAAAGCGCGTTGCTGTCATAGACCACAGGAGCTGAATCTGGAAGAAAACGCAGGTCTGCAATCTGCAATGTGCTAGCTCCTTCATCGCAAACGATATAGAGATAATCATCATAATCGTGAAAATCGCGATGCACAACTATAGAACCTGTAACGGCCCCTTCTATAAATGCAACCTGCTGAGATAAAGCCGGAACTGTCACGTCAAATATGTGTGTGCCAGCCGTTGTGCCAATGATGGCGTATTCCTTCCCGTTCTTGGCGTAGCCCCATATCTCATTGTATGTATTACTGTGGCCAGATGATGGAACCAACGTAGCATCCTGCCAATTGAAGAGTGAATCCATATTGAGACTACCCTGCGCAAACGAAGCGGTGCTGGCAATCGTCAGTAGAAATAGAAGTGTGTTTTTCATGCTGGACCAAAGGTAATTTAAAGGGCGATTGAAAAAAGGTCGGCACATGACAAGCAGATAATTGGTTTCTATAAACTTTAATAGAACCAAATTGGTGCAGGTCGCAACATTTAGGCAACTTGGCGGCTAAATTCAAAATACATGAGGTTTCTGACCGTTTCATTTTTACTAAGCTTTTTCATTTCCAGTCTTGCTGCGCAGGAATTTCTGCTTCAATCGCCAGATGGTACCATTAAAGTTGAGGTGCTCGTAAGCGCCAATACCATCTATCGTGTCTATCATGGCGGCAAATTAATTGCCCACGGCAAGCCAATTGGAATTACCATTGGTAAGAAAAATAAACTTGGATACAAGGAATATAGTCCCACCACGGAAACATCGAGCGTAGACCGCACCGTTACGCCAATTGTTGCTAGCAAATCTTCTAAAATTACAGAACATTACAACCAGCTTACGTTAGATTTTCAGAGTGGTCTTGGTATTGATTTCAGATGTTTTGATGATGGGTTTGCCTACAGATTGAGAACCGCCTTCGATACGGAGGTTACTGTTGCCCAAGAATCGATGGGCTTTGAATTGACTACCAATCCTAACGTGTGGTTTCCAAAGGAGTCTAGCTTCTACTCTCACAACGAGCGCAAAATCATTCCTACCACTAGCATGGACCTAAAAAAGGGCGAAAAAGCCAGTCTTCCCATACTCTGGAAATGGGACAACGGCCCTTTCCTGCTTTACACCGAAACAGACCTGCACGATTATCCAGGAATGTACATTCAGACCGATGGACAAGGAGGTTATTCTGCCATTCATCCGCCACATCCGGCAGCAGAATTAAAATTGTTTGACCGCTATGCTATGCCGAGTTTTAAGAACGATTGGATTGCTCGAACCCAAGGAACGCGAAGCTACCCGTGGCGCGTGTTCTGCATTGCTGATGATGAGCAAGAACTGATGGCAACGCAACTTCCTTGGCTGCTTGCTGCTGAATCAAAACTGGCACTTACGGATTGGATCCAGCCCGGAAAAGTGGCCTGGGACTGGTGGAATGCGCTGCAGTTGGAAGGCGTGGATTTTAAACCGGGATTGAACACACAGACCTACAAATACTACATCGATTTTGCGGCCAATAACAATCTTCAATATATTATTATGGATGAAGGTTGGTACAAGCTGGGCGACCTAACCAAGGTAAAAAAAGAGATAAACATGCCTGAGCTTATCGAATACGCAAGCAAAAAGAACGTAGGCGTTATTCTATGGATGGCGTGGCGAACGTTGGACGAGCAGTTTGATGTGGCCTTCCAGCAGTTCTCCGATTGGGGCGTGGCTGGAATAAAGGTTGATTTCATGATGCGCAGCGATCAAGTAATGACACAATTCTACGAACGGGTGGCGCAAGAAGCCGCCAACCGATTGATGTTAGTAGACTTTCACGGAAGCCATTGCCCGAAAGGGTTACAGCGCACCTATCCGAACGTGCTTACCTACGAAGGCGTGCGTGGTCTGGAATGGAACAAATGGAGCAGCGCTCTGACGGTTGACCACGATGTGACACTTCCTTTTACTCGGATGTTGGCAGGCCCAATGGATTATACACCCGGAGCTATGAAGAACATCAGCAACCCAAAGAAGCACAGTATGAGTTTCAAGCACCCGAAAAGTCAAGGCACGCGTTGCCACGAACTGGCCAAATATGTAGTATTTGAAAGTCCGTTGCAAATGCTGGCCGATGCGCCAACGGCATACGAAAAGGAACCTGAGTGTATGAAGTTTCTGAGTGCTGTTCCTACTACATGGGATGAGACCTTTGTGCTAGACGCGAAGATGGCGGAGCATATTTTGGTTGCCCGTAGAAAAGGAGGTGAATGGTTTATTGGTGGTATGACAGGTTCTCTTGGTCAAACCATCAGCATGGATTTGTCGTTTCTTGGAAACGGTCAGTTTGAAATGGAACTTTGGCGAGATGGCGAAAACACACGTGCAGACGGCACCAACTACGAATACTTCAAGGAAGAAAGTGTCAATTCTAGCATGAAATACATCATTTCGATGGCTGAAGGTGGCGGCTGGGCTGGGATTATTAGGAGGAAGTGATTTGATAATGAGATAATTAGCAAATGGGATAAGGAGGAAGTTAGCAGATGTGCCATTTCCCCATCTGCTAATTCACCAATTTGCTAATTTCAAGCTATGAAACGAACCTGGCTCATCATTTTTAATGTTCTTACGCTGGTAGCGTGGGCGGTTTTCTTTGCCCATGCGCTGATACATGGTCTTGCTATAGATGAGCACGGATTACTGCTTCTAACCATTGCGCAGGGACTAGCCGCGTTTGAGATTATGAATGCGATGCTTGGTCTTGCAGGAGCAAATTGGTTACTGACCACGATGCAAGTGTTCTCCCGGTTGCTCATCGTTTTTCTTCTGAATTGGATTCCGTTGGAACTCCTTTTTCAGCTCAACATCCACTCAGGATTTGCGCTAATAACGATTGCCTGGAGCGTGACCGAGATCATACGTGCGCTCTATTATCTAACAGAAATATTCAATCATCCAATTAAGTCTATCTCCTTTTCCCGTTACACGTTTTTCCTTTTTCTCTATCCAATGGGAGTTACCGGAGAATTTATGGTGATGTACACCTTTTGGGAATGGCGGTTATTTGAAATTAATGTTATCAATTTGGCCTTAGTTGGCGTTGCGTTATCCTACTTCGTATTTTTCCCAAAGCTGTATGGCCACATGTGGAAACAGCGGAAGAAGAAGTTGGTTGATTAGGAGATAATTAGACAAAATGATTATCCGCTTTCCTCCCCAAACCGGCAGATCGGGTCATGCTGAACTTGTTTCAGCATCTATCAGCTATTGCATTCAGACCCTGAAACAAGTTCAGGGTGACGCTATTTGAAAGCCGCGTGGGGAAAGTTGCAGACAAGCATATTAGACAATTAGCAGATGAAGATAATTAGAAAATGCCCCAGCTCCGCTAATTGGCCAATCTGCTAATTCCTCAAACAATGGAATACTTCATCATAGCATTTGTGGCGGCTTTTGCCTCCCTGCTCACCTTCTTCTCAGGTTTCGGACTAGGAACGATTCTCACACCCGCCTTCATGCTGTTCTTTCCGATTGAGGTGGCCATTGCCTTAACAGGAATTGTACACCTACTCAATAATCTCTTTAAGATGGGATTGGTGGGACTGAAAGCCAATTGGGGAGTGGTACTTCGCTTCGGAGGGCCAGCAATTCTAGGAGCCATTGCTGGGGCCACGCTCCTGCTTCGCTTTTCTGTGAGCAAACCTATTTACGTCTACGAACTGTTTGGGTATCAGATGGAGGTTTTTACGGTAAACCTAGTTGTTGCTGTTCTCATGGCTTTCTTCGCCCTTTTTGAAATCATTCCTGCTTTTAAGAAGATGGAGTTCAAGAAAAATAAGTTGATGATGGGAGGTGTAATCAGTGGTTTCTTTGGTGGATTGAGCGGACACCAAGGCGCATTGCGCAGCGCATTTCTTATCCGTTATGGATTGAGTAAAGAGGTATTCATTGCCACAGGAATTATCATTGCGAGTTTTATCGACATCACACGTTTGGGACTTTATTTCGCACGCATGAAAGAAATAAACGTGCAGGAAAACTTGCCTATTCTGGTAACGGCTGTGCTTTCGGCCTTCTTAGGTGCTTACTTCGGTCAGAAACTGTTGAAGAAGGTAACGCTCGATTTTGTGCAGTGGACAGTCGCTATTATGATTCTAGTCCTTTCTGTGCTGTTGGGAATGGGGGCTATTTGAAAATGAAGTTCGAATTGAGAATGACGATTTTAGATTTTCATGGATGCTTCGTGATGGAACACAGATTTAACTGATTGGACTGATAAAAGCTGATTAGTCGCTATACTTCCATTCGATAAAAACTCAGGGTAAACTGGATTAGCACGAGCAGCTCCGGGTTTAACCGCTAGGATGACGCAGAGAACGCTGAGACCGTTTGTCACTCCGAGTGTGCGAGGAGTCTCTTAATTGAACAAAGAGACTTACGCCTAAACCTTCTCTACCTTAATAATCTTCACTGGGCAGACTTTCACGGCTTCGAGGCTTTCTTCCAACTCATCATCGCCCACAATTACCGAATGGAAACCGCGCTTTTCCTTAGCACCGATAAGGGTACACTTGCCGTCTTTTTTACTCATGCGCCAGCGTTGCAGAGCCACCTCAACGCAGTAGTTACAGCCAATGCATTTATCTCTTTGCTGGGTAATACGAATCATGCAGGCTCTACACGGTAGAGTTTATCGGAAGGACGAATGATCTCATCAATGGGAATGGAAAAACTCACACCTTTCTCTACCACATCCACGCTTACATTATCAACGCGCAATTCGGAGATAATCTTTTCCACTACGCCTGTTGTTGGACCAGTGACCAAAATTTTGTCGCCCACTTTCAATGAATGGGATTCCATCAGGAATTCAGCCACATTGATTTTCGGGAAGTATTTGACTCCTTTTCCAACATATTTCTTCTTGGTGGTGGCTTGCGAACCATGTCCCTCACTCCACTCTCCTAGTTCCTTTCCTAGGTAATATCCATCCCAGAAACCACGGTTGTAAACAGTAGCTAAACGCTCGTCCCAACCCTTAATTTTCTCCTTGGTGTACGTTCCATCCTGAATAGAAAGTACCGCCTCTTTGTAGCATTGGGTCACTTCCTTCACATATTCTGGTGCTCTTCCTCTTCCTTCAATTTTGAGAACAGTAACTCCCGAATCCATCACTTGGTCTAAGAAACCAATGGTACAAAGGTCTTTTGGAGACATGATGTGTTCATTATCAATCTCCAATTGATTTCCTTCTTCATCCGTAACGGTGTATTTTCTTCTGCAATTCTGTACGCAGGCACCTCTATTTGCAGATGAATTGTTGGTATGCAAGCTCAAATAACACTTACCCGAAACAGCCATGCACAAGGCACCATGCGCGAAGATTTCAATACGAATCAACTCTCCAGAAGGACCACGCATATCTTCTCGCTCAATGCCTTTGGTAATGTCTTTCACTTGTTTTAGGCTCAACTCGCGTGAAGTGACCATTACATCCGCAAAATGAGAGAAGAACTCCACGGTTTCTAGGTTGGTGACGTTGGTCTGGGTGCTGATGTGTACTTCTACCTTAATCTTGGCCGCGTAGTTAATAACCGCTTGGTCAGAAGCAATAATTGCGGTTATGCCAGCTTTTTTCACGCCATCTACAATCCGCTTCATCAACGATAAATCGTGGTCGTAGATAATGGTGTTGAGCGTCAAGTATGTCTTCACTCCTTTTGGATGGCAGATTTCGGCAATCTTCTCCAAGTCTTCGAACGTGAAGTTGTTTGCAGCTCTCGCACGCATATTCAACTGCTCAATGCCAAAATAGACCGAATCGGCACCACCTTGGATGGCTGCCATCATCGAATCGAAAGACCCCGCAGGGCTCATTACTTCTATATTTCCCGTCATAATAGATGGTTTTGGAGCCGCAAAGATAGGGAAGGTTTGAGGTTTGGACCTTTCAAGAGCTGAACATGGTCAACTCAAACGTGTAGCCTATAGATTTAACCTCAAAAAAGAAGTAAAACCGACAGAATAAAAAAGGCCGCAACACAGTTGCGGCCTTTCAATACGTCTACACAAATCAAATCAGGCCTGCTGCTTTTTCATTTTCCGGATTCCATAACCCGCCCCTGCCGCCAACAGTAAGGCACTAAACCCATCAATTGGAGCTCCTGCACTATTTCCTCCACTTGGCGGTGGACTTTGCGCCCACAAAGAAGTAGTGGACAATAAGGCGATTGCTACTATCGGAAGTATTGTTTTCAATAATCTCATGATC
>JBDNJH010000146.1:0-5928 GCA_041687875.1 Flavobacteriales bacterium
CGACAAGTGGTGTGCAGATGTATTACAAAGCTGATGGCGATGCCGATTTTGTGCAGATTGCCAACGGGTTTGACTATGAATACAACCTTATTGACCACAACAATGGCAAACTGTTGGCTTCTACCAACAATGGCGCTTCCAATTATCGGGTGGTTAGCATCAACGTGAATAACCCGAAGCCAGAGAATTGGCAGGTGGTTATTGAGCCGAAAAAGGAAGTTTTGGAAAGCGCAGAGCTTGCAGGAGGGAAGTTGGTCTGTTCATACCTGAAGGATGTTTCATCCGAAGTGAACATCCACGGGTTGGATGGTTCATTTATCCGCAATATTGAATTTCCAACCATGGGAACGGCCAATTTTAGCGGAAACCGCGAAGATGATATAGCTTTCTTTTCATTCACTTCCTTTACCTATCCAACCACCATTTTTGAGTACGAGGTTTCTACGGGTGTATCTACACTTTTTAAAGAACCAAGTATCGATTTTGATGCGGAGAAATACGAAGTGAAACAGGTGTTTTATCTAAGCAAGGATGGAACCAAAATTCCAATGTTTATCGTTCATAAACGAGGTTTAAAACTAGATGGGAAGAACCCGTGTCTGCTGTATGGTTATGGTGGTTTCAATATTAGCGTAAAACCCGGTTTTTCTGCCGATAGACTTGTGTTCTTGGAGAATGGCGGCATCTATGCACAGGCCAACATGCGTGGTGGTGGTGAGTATGGCGAAGAATGGCACGAAGCGGGCACCAAACTCAAGAAGCAGAATGTGTTCGATGATTTCATTGCTGCGGCAGAATTCCTCATCCAAGAGAGATACACAAGCTCAGATAAGTTGGCCATTTCGGGTCGATCGAATGGTGGATTGCTCGTTGGAGCGTGCATGTTGCAACGGCCAGACCTCTTTAAGGTGGCGTTGCCAGCAGTGGGTGTGCAAGACATGCTGCGCTTCCATAAGTTCACCATTGGTTGGGCGTGGACGGGAGATTACGGCTCTAGCGACACTGAGGCGGAATTCAAAGCAATCTATGCCTATTCTCCCTTGCACAACGTGAAAGAAGTGGCCTATCCCGCCACATTGGTCACAACTGCCGACCATGATGATCGGGTTGTGCCCGCGCACTCGTTCAAATTCATTTCTGAATTACAGGCCAAGCAAACAGGAAACCTGCCTGTACTTATTCGCATTGATGTGGATGCAGGTCACGGAGCAGGAAAACCACTCTCAAAAACCATTGACGAAAGTGCCGACATCTGGGCTTTCGTGTTTGAGCATTTGGGGATGGTTGAATAAGATTTCCATTGAATGAAGAGAGGAGAAGGAAAACATCTTCAACAACGGAGTTTGCAGCAAAGTAGACCGCATCATCCAATAGCTTGAAATACACAGCACCATGAATGGAACCTAACGCATGGAAATACTTCTCCGAAATGGTTAGGCAAACCTCAACTTCTCATTCTGAGATTTTGATGGTTGTGGTTTAAAACAGCATCTTCTGAATGTTCGCCTTCAGATACATGCGTTCGAGTTTTTGGTAGTGAGTCATGTCAACCCATCTTTATCATACAACTCAACTCCCTTCTTTACCATTTCTCTAATCTCTGTTTCCATTTCTGGGCATAGCTTTTAATGTGAAAACAGCTTTTGCCTTTCAATAATCCTGCACCAGAACCTCAGTTGGAATATTGAGTGCAGTACTAAGTTTTCGAATCATATCAAGCGTTAGCTTTCGCTTGCGGTTCAGAATTTCGCTTACGCGGCTTTTCAACCCAACTACTTCCGCAAGGTCTTTCTGCTTCATTCCCATTTGTTCCATTCTGAATTTAATGGCCTCAATCGGATCGGGCAGCCCAATTGGATAATGCTCATCTTCATATTTTTCAATCAAGATGGAAAGCACCTCGGCTTCATCTCCTTCAGGTGTGTCAGCTTCAGCATGAAAGATGTTCTCCAACCTTACCAATACTTCGTTGTAATCCAGCTCTGTTTTGATTGCTCGTATTTTCATGTCAAATAGTGTTTGCGTCAATTTTATCATACTCCTTGTGTGTACCTACGAAACGTATGAATACCCATTTTCTTTTGTAGTTGATGTCCGTAATCAGTCTGTATTTGTTTCCGCAGATGTTAAAGACCACACGTCCGTTCTTGAGAATACTTGCTGATGCATATTGGTTTTTTATTTCGTTTGGGCTTTCCCAGTTGGCCTTACATGCCTCTTTATACCAAGAAGCCAACTGTTGCTCGCTATCAGGAAATCTTTCCCAAAACTCTCTTAGGGTGCGCTTAGCAATTACTCTCAAGAAAGAAATATTTCAAGCAAAGATAAATAAAGTTACCGAAACGGGAACTTTTTTAAATCAACCCATCCATTTCGTACAGCTCCAAACACACCTTCACCATTTCTTGAACATCGTCATGCTGAATTCGACTATGGCGTAGCATGACGGATGCTTTTGGTGTGCACGTTTACAAATTGTCTTCTCTGCCCGTGTTTCCCTCTTCGCTTAATACTAAGTTTGCTCTCGATGAAAAACATTTTTGTAATAGGTGCAGGACGCTCGGCCACCACTCTGATAGCATATCTGTTGGAGAATGCCGAACGTTTCGATTGGCACATTTCGGTAGGAGAGTTGGATGTTTCGTTAGCTGAGCGGAAACTGAAAGGTCATGCTCGAAGTCGAGCCATTGCCTTTGATGTGTTAAATGCAGAACAACGATCGGAAGAGATTTCCAAAGCTGATATCGTGATTAGTATGCTTCCTGCTAGCATGCATATTGAGGTGGCCAAGGATTGCTTGGCGCTCGGGAAACACATGACCACGGCATCCTACATTTCCAAAGAGATGAGGGCGCTTGATGAAGCTGCCAATGAGAAAGGATTGATTTTTCTGAACGAGATTGGTCTCGATCCAGGTATCGATCATCTCTCTGCCATGAAACTGATAGATGAGATACGCACCAAAGGTGGAGATATTCAGCATTTTGAAAGCTTTACAGGCGGTTTGGTCGCTCCCGAAAGTGACGACAATCCGTGGCATTACAAGTTCACATGGAGCCCACGAAACGTGGTGCTGGCTTCGCAAGGCGGTGCGGTTAAATTCATCCACAATGGCAAGTACAAATACATTCCTTATAACCGCGTTTTTCGCAGAACGGAGTACATTCTTATTGAAGGATTGGGCGAGTTTGAAGGATATGCAAACCGCGACAGCCTCACTTACCGCGAAGTTTATGGGCTTCAGAACGTGAAAACCCTTTATCGCGGCACGTTGCGAAGACCTGGTTTCAGTCGGTGGTGGGATACGTTTGTGCAGCTTGGCATGACCGATGATAGCTTTGCGATGGAAGATTCGGAAACGATGACCAATCGCGATTTTATCAATTCGTTTCTGCCATTCAGTCTGCGCGATAGTGTAGAATTGAAAGTGCGCGCCATGCTCAAACTCGATCAAGACGACCGTTTGATGGAAAAATTAACATGGCTCGGATTGTTTGAAAAAACCGTGATTGGTTTGAAGAACGCCACTCCAGCGCAAATCCTTCAGCACATTTTGGAACAGAAATGGACCATGAAACCGAATGATAAGGACATGATTGTGATGTGGCACAAGGCCGGTTTCGTGAAGGATGGTAAGAAGTTCGTAACCGAGAGTTCGATGATGGTGAAAGGCGATGACCAGCACAACACGGCCATGTCTAAAACCGTTGGGCTTACGCTAGCAATTTCCACGCAAATGATATTGGAGGGAAAGATCAAAGAGCGAGGCGTGCAATTGCCGTTGTCGGCAGACATTTACCTCCCTGTTCTGGCCGAATTGGCCAAGAATGGCATATCTTTCACGGAGAAAACCTATCCTGTTGACGAATTTGATACGTGAGAGACAAGGGACGGAGTGACAAGAGAAAAGAGAAAAGAGGAGTGACCAGTACTTCATAGATTGAGACGTGCCGTCCCTCGTCCCTGAAAACTCTCTACCAGATATGCACACTATTTGAAAAGAGCCTACTTCCTTTGTTAATTTGAACCATAATGAAACGAATTGCTGTTTTTCCTGGATCGTTTGATCCAATAACTAAAGGTCACGAAGACATTATCCATCGGGCGGTTCCGCTGTTCGATGAAATCATCGTTGCCATCGGAACCAACTCTAGCAAAAACTACATGTTTTCGTTGGAGAAACGGTTGGATATGATTCGTTTCACGTTCAGAAATGATCCGAAAGTGAGAGTGGAAACCTACCTCGGAATGACGGTAGATTACTGCAAAGAAGTAGGCGCGAATTACCTGTTACGTGGATTGAGAACTTCTGCCGATTTCGAGTTCGAACGCAGCATTGCGCACATAAATCAAACACTAGTGCCAGACCTCGACACGGTTTTTCTTTTGTCACTTCAAGAGTATTCAGCAATAAATTCAACAATTGTCCGTGATATACTCATCAACGGTGGAGATGCCCAACGCTTCGTTCCCGAAGGACTTGATTTGAGTAAATGAGATTTTTCTTGATTCTTCTGATGGTTCCGTTGGTCACCAACGGGCAGCATGCGATTATCCGCGGAGTTGCTCCGTTGGCAATCGGCAAGGAGATTCAATTACGTGTCTATGATGATCCCATCAGTGGAAAAGAACGTGTTCTAGCCAAGCAAACGGTTGATGTGGATGGTAGCTTTGAACTCAAAGTTGTTACGAATGAAACGCAATATGCATTTCTGCAAGTAGGACAGAACTGTGCCGATTTCTTCATAGAACGTGATAAAACGTTGGAACTCACGTTTGTCCCGCCAGCTAAGGATCCTAAAAAGCCTCAGGCATTTTACGAACGGCACTTTTTTGCACCCAAAATCTTAGGAGGAAAATCTGCCAAGATGAATGACCAAGTCATTCAGTTTAACGATTCGTTGGATGCGTTTTTGGAAGCCTTGTACCCAGCATTGGTTAGTCGTAAAAGCCCTGCTGTGGTGGCTAAAGGATTGGAGGTTTTTGAGAAGAAGGTCTCGAAGCAATTTATCGGTGCAGAAACATTCGTAAAGGAGTACATCAAGTATTCCATTGCAGCTGTGGAGCAGACATTTCTCAATGATCGCGACCGACTTTTTGCCAAGTATCTCAAGGATGTAAAACCGCAGTTCAACAATCCCGCGTACATGGATTTTTTGCTGCAATTCCATCAAGGGGCTGTTCACAAGTTGGCGGTTGTCAATCGGTATGAAGAGTGCAAAAAGGCATTGGCGGGGCAAGAGGCTTTTTCCATTATGGAGCGAATGCTGATGGAAGCAGACCCGTTTTTGAAGGAAACTTCGGTGGAGAGAATGATTTTGATTGAAGGAATACACGGTTTGTTCGGACAGCGTGACTTTGAGGATGATGATTTGATTCGTGCACTGAGGACTTTCAGTGCACTATCCTCGAATTCGTATCTCGGAAACGCAGCCAAAAACATTGCAGCCAAGCACGAAAAGTTGGCAAAGGGAACGGAAGCTCCCGAAATCGCTTTCAAAACGTTGGATGGTGTGAATAAAAACTTGTCAGATTTTGAAGGAACCTATGTCTTTCTGGAGCTGACGGATGCCAAGAATGGCTATTGCCAAAGAGAGACGAACGTAATTCCCAATCTCAAGGAGGAGTTCAAAAACATCCGCTTCGTGACTGTTTGTGTAGGCAACTCAAAAGCTGAAATGCAATCGCTTCAAAAGCAGATGAGCATCAATTGGGAATTCGGAGGAGTAGAAATTTCCAGTTCCATCATCGATGATTATGATGTGAAGAGTCTGCCGTTGTTCTTCATTATAGACCCAGATGGAAAATTCTACAGCGCGCCAGCCAAAGACCCAACCAAGGGTGCCCAAGGAGAATTGTTTTCGCTGAGCGAAAAGCTGAAAGCCGAAGGTCGTAAGGGTGTGGGGAAGTAATTCGTAGCGTCATTGC
>JBDNJH010000147.1:0-2810 GCA_041687875.1 Flavobacteriales bacterium
AGTTCCGCAGCTTTTGGTTGGAGATTTCAACAAGGGAAAGGACAATGGAGACAGCTACTATAAAATGCTATCCACACTTGATGTAAAGGACTACGAGCCGGATGGAGAACTAAAATTCACTGCTGGTTCTGACAATGATTTTCGCCAAGGAGGTGATGACCGCCTCATCGATTTCATCTTCTACAGACCAAATGGCGTTGTACCCAAAAAAATGATTCGGAATGTGAGACGGTTTCAATCAGAAGTGCCCTGTTTTAAAGGTATGAGCGACTTGAGCGATCATTACGCAATGGAAGTTATTCTGAAGTTTTGAGAAGATTAACGAGCAAACTAAGTTTCACCTTCTCTAGCGGATGCGGTTGTCCTTTTAATTCAGCATAGCGAGCGTTAGGAATAAGCCGTTCTGCCCAAAGTGATTCCGCTTTGGAAACCATGCTGTCTTCACTTCCTCGGACGATAAGAACTGGACATTTTAACTTTTCAAGAACCTTTTGAGTAAGGATGGGTGTATTTCCTAAGGCAAGCATCATATCTGCGGTGCGTTGCATCACATCAGGCCAATGCTTTCTGTGGCGGTCTTCCAGAAGTTTGGCAAAGGCAGGTACTTTCTCAAGAATCTTATCGGCATTTAACATCCGAACTTCTTGCTGCGCTCCTTCGGGCGTCCAATCAAACTTGGTAGCGATGGTGACCACACTTTTGACCTTTTCAGGATGCATGGCGGCTAGCCAAAGGGCAACATATCCTCCCATACTGTAGCCGATTACCTTGGTCGGACCATCCAAGTGCTTCAGCACTTCCTCTCCCATTGCAGCGACAGAATAGGAAACAGAATCATCTGCCAACTTGCCGTGACCTGGAAGATCAATACAGATGACATCCGCACCCAGCATATCTGCAAGCGGTTGCATTTGTTTGGCAGAACCTAAAGCGCCATGAATCAGGATAGTTTTGATTGACATGGAGCAAAGAATGACAAAATTTCGCATTCCTAAAAACATTGAATCAGCATTGGCTTACAAGGATGACCTTCTACTATTAATTTCGCACCATGCAGAAAGCAGCCACGTATATCGATGCGTTTGTGGTTTTGGCAGCGTTGGCTTCGGGTATGCTGCACCCTAGCATCACGGTTTTTTATCAGAGCGTAGCCATCCTATTTATGAGCATCAGCGTTCCGCTGTTTGCATTGGCTTTCATTGCTTATCGCTACACAGAATCCCATTCTCAGCGTATACAGGGCAAGCGTAAAAAGGCTGCTCCCATTGCAAAAGAAGCTTTTGGAACGGCACGTGCTGTATTGATTGTTGCCTGCATGGCTGCGTGGCCAATGGGATTATACAAACTCGGCTATCCTACTGGAATGGCGTGGACCTTGGAAGAAATGGGAATTACGTGGTGGATGGCCTTGCTACAGATTTATGGCGGAATCGTTCTTATTGATGCCATGACTTATTGGAAGCACCGATTGTTACACACGCAACTGTTCTTTCCGTTCCACAAACATCATCATTCATTTAGAGACCCAACCCCGTTTGCAGGCTTTGCCGTTGGTCCTGTTGAGACGATACTTACGTTTTGGCCGCTATTGCTCATCATCATTCCCGAAGCGAAGCATTTTGCACCGTTGTATTTCACAGCCATCATTTCATTCGTGTTGCTCAACCTGTATCTCCACAGCGGAATTCATTCCAAAGTATCGGAAGCTATTCTTCCAAAGATTCTGTTGCATTCATCGGCTTGGCACAACATTCATCACAGTGATGTAAACGCCAATTTTGGAGAAGTTTCTTATTTCTGGGACAAGGTTTGCAAGACAACCTTGGCAGATATGAAAGCTAAAAAGAAGGTAGCAACAGCTAGTTGACCCGCGTGAGTTTGACGGTTGCTACGGCCAAATGAATATCCATAGCTTCTACTCTTCCGTCTTTTAGGTGATACGTGCTTCGACTACCATCCTGACATTTAATGTCCAAAAGTTCAGGCGTACGTGTCATCTTTGCGTAAGTACAATCCTCTTCGCAGAAAACGCGTTCGCGCTTCCAATTGGGATCGAAATAGAGTTTGATAAGTGAGTAATCAAGGAGCTCTTTAAACTCCTTATCGCCTTCGTTCGATTTCACCACATACTTTGAGCCATCAAATCGGATGGTACTCCACTTTTCGCGTTTGCCTTTGTTCAGATATTCATAATCGGACGAGAAGAGTTTTCCATTGCGGTATTCCACCTTAAAAATGCTCTCTTCCTCCCGCTTCATCCACAGAAAATCCGTCTTTCCTTTGGCATTGAGAGTGTAATGTTCGATGGAATCGTTCACAACCGTTTTGGTCAGTACCATTTCTCCAAACTTGAAACCGAAAACGCTCATATCAAAAACGATACGTTCGGCCTGCACGGTGAATGCCGAGAAACCAAGCATTGCAACCAATGCGAAACGTAGAAAGATTGAAGGATAGTTTTTCATTTTTAAACCGCTTAAAGATAACCTTACAACACCATCTTTGTTCGCAAGTCAAAACCACTCTTGTAGCTCAGTAAGAAAATGGATGTTTTACCTTTAGACAAAGATTAATTGCCTCATGCGTTACCCTTACTGGGCCCGTAAACGAATTGCCGAATTGGATGTCGAAAAGGACTTCGTAGAGATTAATCATCTCGCGTTTGAAGTCCGTTTTGGCTCCAAGTTGTTTACACACACGCTTTTCTCGTTGGCTTTTGCGAGGCAAATGGCGGTTCCTTCTATTGCCAACGTGGTTTATGGTAACGGAAACGGACCATCCATCCAAAACACACGAAAAAGAAACAACGA
>JBDNJH010000017.1:0-5414 GCA_041687875.1 Flavobacteriales bacterium
ACCAATCAACCATTAGAGGTTACGTTTATTCTGATGGTGCTGGTTTTGGTTTGTTGCATGCCAATGGCGGATGGGCGGTTCGTACAACACCTAGCGAGACAGAAGTGTACAACACTTTTTATGCAGGCACCTCCTATATTCCGATTATGTATGACCGCGATAATGCCGGATTTTATGTTGACCCAAATGGCACCTCAGAATTAAATGCGCTGACCGCTGCCACCCGAACCCGCTGGGATATGCCATCACGGGTATTTAACAGGCAACCTTATACAGCTGACCAAAATTATTGGACAGGAACTCGTGGATGGGGAACCGCCTTTACTTGGGCAAATGCTTGGGGATATGGTTTTGGAGGATTTGATATTTGGGGTTCTGGAACCGATCACCCTCAGGGTGCAGGATATGTTCACGCTCAAGGAATTCAATCTGGATTACATTATGCTACAAGTGATGGTGGCCAAGCTTATGGCTGGCAAATGGTTGGTGCTGCCGATGCTATAGCCAACCGTTATTGGTTAAGAGGTAAATGGGGCGGAACAACTTCTGCTTGGACAGAAATGATTACTACTGCCAACGTAGGGAGCTATGCTGATAACCTCGGCAATCATACAGCCACCACTACCCTCAATATGCAAGGCAACAACATTACGCGTGTAAACGATATTATTTGCGACCAAAACTATGGTGCAGGTTTGGTTGGGGTTTATTCCGATACCCGCTACCAAAACGTTTTTGCTATGGGAACTAGCTATCGTTTGGCTACTAATGGAACCACTCCGGGTAACCTTTATGGCTTAGCATGGACTCATACCAATGTTGGCGGTCAGTCTAAATCTGGGCTTTCACACCAATTACTTGTAATGGAAAACGGAGTTACTAAAGTTGCATTGGGCACGGGAATCTGGACACAAGGAAATTTGACTTTTAACGATGCCAATCCTTACATCAGTGCAGCTTCTTATTTTGTTGCACCTGGTGGTGCTTATTTTAACAGCGGAACGGTATATGCCGAAGCCCCGATACAGGCAAGAGCCGGAATTAATGATGATAATGGTGGTTCATTAATCCTTACGAGTAGTAACAATATTGTAAATGCTGCAAGCGGTTATCTTCAGGTAGCCAGTAAATATGTGGTGGACGGTACTGATGCCTGGTTAAGATTAAATCAGCAGAACAGTTATGGCAATGGTATTTACACTCCTTCCTTTATGCGCACAGATGGAGGATTTGCTTCGGGCGGTATCGGAGGGTTGGGTGGAGGAACAATACATGCCAGCGGTGTAATACGCGGTAATGGATTTCAGGATTATAACGGTAATCAGGTTATTGATGCAGGTGGCGGCTGGCACAGAAGTTATGGACAGACAGGTTGGTATAGTGACACCTATGGTGGTGGTATGTGGATGAATGATGCGAACAATGTCAGGGTCTATAACGATAAGAGTTTTGTTGTACGTAGCACAACCGGTGATTTTCACGGAACTATAGCTGAGAAGTATGCAAACGTTGGGGGAAACAGCTATTATGATGCCGCCAGCGGAGCAAGAGGTTTTTATAACAACCCGAGTTATGGCGATGGCTACCGCTACGGTGTGTGGGGACAATTTAATCACACCTATAATGGCACCTATTATGGTTGGAGATCCGGAGGAGTGTTAGGTACCTATCAGGATGCAGGCGGTGGCAGAGGTTGGGGATGCCTCGGCTATAATAATTCTGGGGGAACTTTTTATGGTGTGTATGGCACTACCGGATATGGTTCTGGTGCTGGGTATTTGCCCAATACTGAGGTCACCTCTGTTGGAAGCGGGTTTTATGGTGGCGTGATGGGCGGATGGAACAGAGGATCTGTTATCGGTCATGTGGCCATGGGAGAATTGATGGCATCCTATAATGTAGGAAACGAATACACTTCAGGTCATCAGGCCGATGTCGTAGAAGTGGAAGGTAAACGAGTTGCCGCCTACAGTATAACTTCTACTGATATTAAAATCTACGGAGATGGAGAAGGAAATCTGAACGGTAATTCTGTCTATGTTCCTTTTGAGAGCGGGTTTGCCCAATTGTTAGGTAGCAATCCCCGTGTTACGGTTTCTCCAATGGGGGCTTCCGCTTCCATTTATATCAAAAGCGTTGACAAAAATGGATTTATTGTGGCCTCTGATGAGGCGGTGCAGGTTTCGTTCAATTGGATAGCTGTCGGAAAACGGATTGACGCTGACGCGAAGACTGAATTGCCGGCTGAACTGGCAGATAAGAAGTTCGATGAGACAATGAGGGGTGTTCTGTTCAACGAAGCAAATACTGAACAATCGGCTACACCAATTTGGTGGGATGGAACAAAACTTCGATTTGATCAGGTTCAAAAAGACAAGACACCTGCACCAGTTGTGGAGTCAGAAAAAAAACAACGTAATGAAGCAGAAGAAGCGCTAGAAAAGCAAGTCAAATACACTGAAACAAAACCTAGCGTAGACCCAGCTTTGAAAGGTTCTGATGTGATCATTCCAGATGTAAAAATACCTGCTGGTGCGCCAACACTCGAAAAGTTTCCGGTAAACTCTTCTAATAATTGATTTTCAAGAATGTTAAAAACGGGAAGGGAAATCACTTAATGTGATTTCCCTTCCCGTTTATATAAGTATAGGTTTGGCCTGATTCAGTTCTCACGTTCAAAGTCCAGCTATCGACCAATGAAAGGCACATTGATTATACTTCTCTTTCCACTACTGGTTTTCTCCCAAACCAATGTTGATACATCTGTTGTGGTAAGAATGAAGCAAGCAGTTTCTTTTCTTGCTTCAGATAGCCTAGGCGGAAGACCACCAGGAACTGTTTTCGAAGAGCTTGCAGCAAATTGGATAGTTGAACAATTAGCCGTTTCAGGTATAAACAGCACCTTAGTTCCGTTCGATGTTCCGTTTACTGAAGACAGTATTCTGCATTGCCAAAACATGGTAGGCCATATTGACAATGGGGCAGATAGCACCATTATTATAACCGCGCATTACGATCACTTAGGAATGGGTAGCGGCAAATCGCTCGAAATCGTAAAAAAAGGAATCCATCACGGAGCAGACGATAACGCCAGCGGGGTGGCCGTAATGCTAGAATTAGCCCGCTGGCTTGCAAACGACAGCCTATCACCAAAGAATTACAACTATTATTTCGTGGCCTTTTCTGCTCACGAAATAGGGCTATTTGGCTCAAAAAACTTTGTAAAGAGCGAACTATTCCAGTCTATTAGCGTGAAACGCGTCATCAATTTAGACATGGTGGGCAGACTAGATCAAGTGGAGAACAAGGTGAGGTTGAGTTATTGTAACAGCCGCGAGGAAATGAATCTTATTATCCCTGTTGAAGCAGGTTCATCCATTAAAATTTCCTTTGATGATGAACATACAACCATCAACGACCTGACTTCTTTTTGTGATATGAATGTTCCGGCAATTTCCCTTACCACTGGAACACATGATGATTATCACCGCTTGGGTGATACAGCCGACAAGTTGAATTATGAGGGAATGGAAAAGATTTTAAAACTACTGAAATCAATGGTGACCAAGCCCTAAGAATTCTAAAGACTCCTCGTTCGTGACAAACCTCAAAACTCACTCTTAAAGTGAAACTGGATTTTCGGATATTGCTCCTGCGCCATTTGCAAGGCCCAAGCACTATCGGCAAGAAAAACGAGTCGTCCGTCTTTGTCTTCGGCCAAATAGTTGAGTTTCATGTCAACGAATTTGTCCAATTCCTTGTCGTCTTCTGAACTAATCCAGCAGGCTTTATGAAGACTGACGGCCTCATACCGGCATTTCGCATTGTACTCATGCTGAAGTCTGTGTTCGATAACTTCAAACTGAAGTGCGCCCACGCAACCTACAATTTGACGCCCATTAATTTTACGTGTAAACAACTGTGCCACACCTTCGTCCATCAGCATGTCGATTCCCTGACGGAGTTGTTTGGTTTTCATCGGATCGGCATTCTCAATGTATCGAAACATCTCCGGTGCAAAGCTTGGAATGCCCTTGAAATGAAGCGGTTCGCCTTCCGAAAGTGCATCGCCAATCTTAAAGTTTCCCGGATCAGGCAGACCAACAATATCGCCCGGATAGGCATCATCAATCACTTCCTTCTTCTGCGCCATAAACGAAGTAGGACTACTGAATCTCAGGGTTTTGCCCAACCTCACGTGATTGTAGCCTTTATTTCTTTCAAACGTTCCTGAGGTTACTCGCAGGAAAGCAATCCTGTTGCGGTGATTCGGGTCGATGTTCGCATGGATTTTGAAGACAAAACCAGAGAATCTTTCATCCATAGGATCAATGGCGCGTTCTTCCGTTTCCATACCTCTGGGTGAAGGTGCAATATTGATGAAACAATCAAGCATTTCGCGCACTCCGAACATATTGAGCGCACTGCCGAAGAATACGGGTGCCACCTTTGCATCCAGATAATCCTGAAGGTTTAATTCATCATAAACACCATTCACCAATTCCACTTCTTCTCGCAGTGTTTTGGCGGCCTGCTCTCCTACAAGCTTATCTACTTGCGGGTCGTTCACATCCGATATATCTACTGTTTCCTCCTTCCGCTGCTTGTCTGAACCTGAAAAGAGACTCAAATTGTTCTCGTATAGGTTGTAAACACCCTTGAAACGCTCTCCCATTCCTATGGGCCAACTCATAGGGCGCACTTTTATCTGGAGCTTCTCCTCCACTTCATCCAACAGTTCGAATGCATCTTTTCCTTCCCTGTCCAACTTATTGATAAACACAATAACGGGTGTGTTTCTCATCCTACAGACCTCCGCCAATTTCTCGGTCTGAGCCTCCACTCCTTTCGCAACGTCAATCACAACAATAACGCTATCCACAGCTGTAAGTGTGCGATAGGTATCCTCCGCAAAATCTTGGTGACCGGGAGTATCAAGGATATTGATCTTCTTGCCTTTGTATTCAAAACCCATAACGGAAGTGGCAACAGAAATACCACGCTGCTTCTCAATCTCAAGAAAATCGGAAGTAGCTGTCTTCTTTATCTTGTTGCTTTTAACTGCTCCAGCAATCTGAATCGCACCTCCAAAAAGCAGCAACTTCTCTGTAAGCGTTGTCTTTCCAGCATCTGGGTGACTGATAATGGCAAACGTTCTCCTTCGCTCTATTTCCTGTTTACGGGTCATTACATTTTTTTAACGGGCGGCAAAGTTATCAATGCTTGGTTAGCGTTTGAAGTCCACGGTCAATAGTCGATAGCCAATGGTCGATAGACCATAGTTGATGTTTAATTGTCTGTGGACTGTCGTCTATTGTCAATCGATGCTGACGGTCGAACAATTGGTGCTGACGCTCAAACAATTGATGCTGACGGTAAAACAATTGGTTCTGACGGTCAAACAATTGGTGCTG
>JBDNJH010000018.1:0-4728 GCA_041687875.1 Flavobacteriales bacterium
AACAGATTATGTACTATTAATTAACTACGAACCAGATGCTGGATTAGAGTGGATTAAAACAGATTCAGGTTTTGAAGAAGTATTCTTCAGCAACAGCGGCAAGGCTATGTCTTGGGTTTTTAAACGAAAAGCACCCTAACGTAGCACAAAATTCTGCCCTAGATACACCCTTCTCACCTGCTCATCATTGGCAAGGTCTTCGGCCGATCCAGCTTTTAGAATATCTCCCTCAAACAGCAGATAGGCACGGTCGGTAATCCGAAGCGTTTCGTGCACATTATGATCGGTAATCAAGATTCCGATGTTCTTCTTCTTGAGTTTGAAAACGATTTCTTGGATGTCCTCCACAGCAATTGGATCAACTCCCGCAAACGGTTCATCAAGAAGGATGAAATGTGGATTTACTGCCAAGCAACGGGCTATTTCGGTTCTCCTTCTTTCTCCTCCTGATAATAGGTCGCCTCTGTTTTTGCGAACGTGCTGCAATCCGAATTCATCAAGCAATGATTCCAGCTTCTCATGTTGCTCGTTTTTAGAAGCTCCGACCATTTCCAGAACCGCCAAAATGTTGTCCTCCACGCTCAACTTTCTGAAAACCGAAGCCTCTTGTGGCAAATAGCCGATGCCGAGCTGTGCCCGCTTATACATCGGAAGATTTGTGATGTCCTTATCATCCAAATAAACAGCCCCTTCATTCGGGCGGATGAGGCCAACAATCATGTAGAAAGAAGTGGTCTTTCCTGCACCATTTGGCCCTAAAAGACCAACTATCTCGCCTTGGCTTACTTCAATAGAAACGCCTTTTACAACCGTTCGGCTGCCGTATTTCTTCTTGATATTTTCTGCCCGAAGTTTCATTAGAAACGAATTCCTGCCCTTACTCTAAAACCCCAACCTCTTGCCGATCCGAGTTGGGAGACGTTTGGATTATCCAAGTGTGTAAAGCGTTTTACGAGGTCAACACTAATGATCTTGAAAATATTCTCAATACCAACGCTGGCCTCTACATAAGGCATTTTTTCTAACGTAAATGTTACTTGTCTATACTGATCGTTTCCGTATTCATCGAGGATAGGATTTCCTTTTTTATCCTCCACTCTCCTACTTGGGAAATTGAAAATATTGTCACTTTCCGTAAGTCCGGGAGTGTTTCCTACAGACACACCTCCCCAAACGGCTTTTACACCTGTGGTCATTCTCCATTTCAGCTTTTTAAGGAACGGGATTTTATTAAAAATAAAGCCGTTGAAATGATGATAATAATCAATCGAAATGTACTTATCGCTGACAAACTCAAACCAGTTCATCATATTGAAGGTGTTGGGGTCGTGGAAAAAAGTTTGGTTTCCACGATGGATGAAAAGCAGCGGAAATGGCACCCGCCCAATCATCCAACCTCCTTCAAATTGGGTGTCTGCAAAACCAATTGGGCTCATGTAAATTCGCTTGAATAAGCGCACTCCTATCTTATGGTATTCGTAGTTGGCATCAAGAAAACCCGGAATCGAATAGTTGTAGCTTATATCTAAAATTGGGTACTTATTAAGCATAGGAACCCTAGAAGACCGACCTTCATAATACTTGACATTTGGAGCGTAACGCAGCGTAAGACCAACCTCATTGGTAGCTACCAACTGTGGGTCTGGCAAGTTCTGATTTACGGGGTCGAACGTCAACGCGCCCGCCACTTCGCGCCTTCTATGTTCCAAATTTATTCCTAACCCAAGACCAAAATTCCATTCTTTCAAATAATTAAGTCTGTATGAATCGTAGTAAATCATCAGGTTTGCCAGGCCTCTTCTGGCAGAAAGAAAAATGTTATCATCGCTTGCAAGCAAAAGTGCCTGCCCCGGCATTTGAATATCGCGTTGAAACTCTGCGCCCAACTGATGGTAAGGCCGTTGATTGAACAGGTAAGTTACGCCACCGCCAAACTTCCATCGCTTGTCCTTTCTGTCGTCAAGACCATAGGCAACATAGGTTTGTAACTTCCACTTTTCGCTGAATTTTTTGTTGGTTTTAACAGCAAAACGAAATCGCCAAAACTCTACAGCATTAAGACTTACGGCATTGTATAGCGGGCCAAAATCAACTGGGCCAACCTCATAATACCCAGAAACGAGAAGGAAAAGAATATTCATGGCTCGTTTGAAGGCGGGTAAATCCTTCATTTCCTTGGTCATGTCGTACACGCCCTGCTCGTTTTTATTGAGTTCTTCGTGCCTCGCTCCGTTCCAAAACTCTTCGCCTTGCGTCTTTGCGCCCTCCTGAATGACAAACCGAGCGGGATCTGCCCAAACCGAATCGGGTGCTGGCCGATTGACAACTATATCCTTGTAGGTAACGGTCTTCTTACCATACATTCCCATGTTATTGGTAACGAGGTTGTAATCGATTGTCATCTGATCTTTAACCAAATGCCAGTTCAATTCGTCAGAATAATCGAATTCCTGCTGAATTTCTAGCGCACTCACAAAGTTGATGTTAGCGCTTCGCGTGATGGTCATGATTACTTTTTTCACCGCGTAGGAAGAATCGAGCGCTATCCAAAGATCTCCTCTAAAAGCAAGATCAGCGCTGTTCCTTGGCTGAAATGCCATCTGAACACACTGAACTCCGTTGATGTCCATCGTATCGAGGATGAAATACTTATAGGAGACGGGTGCAATATTGGAGATTGGACTCTTGAACTGCTTCTCCATCAACAGGATGGTATTATCATAGATGTCAATATCTTGATAGATTTTCTCCATGAAATAATCAATCCCTTCTGCATCCATAAAATCCTCAAAGCCAACGGTTTTCAGGCCATAAGTAACCTCCTTTTCCGCTTTAGGATCCTTGCGTAGATAGACCTTCGACTTGGTTTCGGTGAGATAAAGCGGCAAATACGGTTTCCCGTTCACGGTTGATGTATCAACATATTCCCACATAAAAGCAAACTTCTTGAGCGCCTTCCGGTTCATAAACTGCTCGGTGATGTTGTTGATGTCTAGCTGCATCTTTTCGTACTTGTCGTACTGATAATAATCGAAACCTTCCTTTCGGTTCTTATCTCTATTATCAACCACCTTTTGAATCAGTTCGACTGCAGGGTTCTCCTTGTTTTTATAACGACCTGTGGCTTTTACAACTACTTCATCTAGCTTAATCTGCTTGGGCTCCAATGCAAAGTCGATGGTATTGTTCTGGCCCTGAATGACCTCTTTTTCCATCACCTCATACCCCATAAAAGAGGCTTGTACCTTATCTGAACCCCACTTGGTGTCCATTTGATATTTCCCGTTGAAATCGGTGGTAGTGCCTACGTTTTTACCCACGAATGCCACATTAACAAACGGCAGCGGCTCGCCTGTATGAGCATCGGTAATTACACCTTTGACTTTGGTTTTTTCTTGCGCTAGCATGACGCTCGAAATGAGCATGAAAAGCGCAACTACAAAATATCGGAAATGGGTCATAAAATAAGCCGCGCTTCTATCACAGGTTCAAATGTCGGCATTTGCCTTGGCTTCGTTTAGCAAAACCAATGCCGAAACTCCAATACTTATCTCATACAACAACATCAGCGGAAAAAATACGAGAACCTGACTTGATACATCTGGCGGTGTAATTACTGCAGCTAATATCAGGATACCAACGACCGCATGTCTACGATATTGCCTTAGTGAAGCTGGGGTAACCAACCCAATTTTTGTTAAGAAATAAATTAGAATCGGCAGTTCAAATACAACTCCGCTTGCCAGCACAAGCGTGGCAATGGTGCTGAAATAACTGTTCAAATCAATCTGATTCCGAATGGTTTCGCTGACTTGGTATGTGCCCAGAAAATTGACAGAAAGTGGAGCAATAAAATAGTAGCCAAAAAGCACTCCGATGATGAATAGCAGCGACACATAAAACACCAGTCCATTGGCGTATTTCTTTTCGGTGCTATGAAGACCTGGTTTAATAAAACGCCAAATTTCAAACACAACATACGGGAACGCCACCACAAATCCGGCAATAATGGATACCACAATATGTGTGGTGAACTGGCCAGACATGCTGATATTGATGAGGTCGAAAGGCATCTCTTCAAAGCATAGCAGATCAAGATATTTGCAGGCCATCCTATAGGTCCAAAAATCGCCCCTTTTTGGACCAAGAAGCAACGTGTCAAACATAAAATCCTTGGCAATGAATGCGCCAATGGCTAAAATGAAAATGGCAGATACCGAGCGCACCAAATGCCACCGAAGCACTTCTAAGTGCTCTAGGAACGACATCTCTCCTTCTTCTCTTACCTCGCCTTCAGGGAGTTTTCTGCTCATGGCCCGCAAAGGTAATCGTGCGTTTCGTTTATTGACCGAATACAAACAGTTAACAGAATTGCAAAATCACATCACTTTATGTCGATTAGGCAGACACGGCTATCTTCGGGGCTTAATTCATTAAGTGTCTAGTCCTGAAAAAAGTTGACTAAAAACAGTCAGCTTATGAGAAAAGAAAACGGAGAAAAGAGAAGATTCATCCCCCGAAAAACGTACAGCGATTCGTTCAAACGAATGGTTGTGGCGGAATATGAGAAGGGGATATTGAACAAAGACCGAATCAGGCCCTTTCCTATACCTCTATATAAGGATGCGTCTTTATGGGCCAATCTGCTGCCCACAATCATATCTGCATCCGTGTTAATTATCATTTCATGGAGAGCAATTACATCGCTCAAATCATGCTGACCATCGG
>JBDNJH010000148.1:0-17153 GCA_041687875.1 Flavobacteriales bacterium
GCCGCTTCTCTGGCTGCAAATTCTGCCGCAGAAACCGATTCAAGCGTATCAACCGTATTTCCTCCAGCTGTCCAAGCTTCAATCCCTCCATTGAGGTAACCAATAGCATGGTCGTAACCAACTCGTGCAAGTCTTGTAACCACTTCCGGAATGCGCTCTTCGTCCCCAACCAAAAGAATTTTCTGCTCAATGTCGGTAATCAAGGTTCCAACCCACACTGCAAAACTTCCATCAATACCAATACTGTATGAGTTCGGAATGAATCCTTTGGCGAAATCCTGCGCTTTTCGTGTGTCAATAACCACTGCACCTGTCTCTTCCATGGCTGCTTCAAACTCGCGTGCCGATAGAGGCGTAATTCCACGACTCATCACATTATCGATAGAATCGTATCCTTTAATATTCATTACCACATTCTTCGGGAAATATGACGGAGGAGCTGTCAGACCTGTGAGTAGTTCTTTCACAAACTCTTCGCGAGTCATATCAGGACGCAAGGCATAGTTCACTTTCTTCTGATTTCCAAGCGTATCAAACGTTTCCTTGCTCATGTTCTTTCCACAAGCACTTCCTGCACCATGACCCGGATATACGATGATGTCATCATTCAGAGGCATCAACTTGTTTCGAAGCGAATCGAACATGTGATTGGCCAATTTTTCCTGTGTGAGGTCAGCAATCACATGCTGCGCGAGGTCTGGCCGACCAACATCTCCAATAAAGAGCGTGTCTCCCGTAAAACTGGCTTCGTCCTTGCCCTCTTCGTTAGTGAGCAGAAAACAACTGCTCTCCATGGTATGTCCAGGTGTATGAATCAGCGTTATTTCGGCTTTTCCTAACGGAAACTTCTCGCCATCTTTTGCCACTAAGGTGTCGAAACCTGTTTCCATCTGCGTTGGACCGTAAACAATCGGTGCTCCTGTTTTCTTTGCAAGATCAACGTGACCAGAAACGAAATCTGCATGGAAATGTGTTTCAAAAATGTATTTGATTTTGGCTCCACGCTCGTTAGCCATGTCAATGTACTGTTGCACTTCGCGAAGCGGATCAATAATCGCTGCCTCGCCATTGCTTTCGATGTAATAAGCTCCGTGAGCCAGACATCCTGTATATAGCTGTTCTACTTTCATGATATATGTTTTAAAATGTTATTCTTCGATTTGATGATACAAAGCTATGGCGAACCATTCGTTCGTTGAGAAACTTTGGTCACATTGGAGTTCAAAATACGAACATTTACGACAGTAAAGAGCTATGATTTACTCTGCGATGGCATCATAAATTACCTGCTGGATGTTTGTTCGCACATCCATTTTCAGCAGTTTGTTGTTCTCCGCATCAGGATAAACGCGGTTGGATAGGAAAATGTAAACGATATTCTTGTCTGGATCTGCCCATGCCATGGTTCCTGTAAAACCAGTATGACCAAAACTGAGCATGGAAACACATTCGCAGGTTGGACCACCACCGCTTAGTTCAGGCTTATCAAAGCCAATTCCTCTACGATTACCATTTTTGCAGAACTGACATTTGGTGAATTCCTTCACCGTCTTCTCTGAAATGTAGCGGTGTCCTCCGTATTCGCCTTCGTTCAAGAACATCTGCATCATCACTGCTAGGTCGTTGGCATTTGAGAACAATCCTGCGTGGCCTCCTACTCCCCCAATCATGGCTGCACCCGGATCGTGCACATCGCCTTGCACCAACTGTTTTCTGAATGTCTTGTCGTTTTCGGTAGGAATAATTCGATTCAATTCAATTCGTTTTCGTGGAAGAAATCCCATAGTTGTTAACCCAAGCGGTCGGTAAAAATTGGTCATGGCGTAATCATCCAGCGGCTTTCCAGATTCAAGTTTGACAAGCTTCTTCATGTAGTAATACCCAAGATCGCTGTACTTGTATTCCTTCTTGTCAAGCAACTTCGATTCAGTAATGAGACGGTAGATTGTATCGGGATAATCCTTGCGCATGTACAGGTTCTGCGCAACCTGAAAAGGGAATTCCGCAGATGCTGTGGTTTGGTAATACGTACTGCCAGGGCCACCGTCCTTCAGTGTTTTGGTATAGAAAGGA
This sequence comes from Flavobacteriales bacterium, assembly GCA_041687875.1. GTDB lineage: Bacteria > Bacteroidota > Bacteroidia > UBA10329 > UBA10329 > UBA10329. The sequence continues at coordinate 2,074 of JBDNJH010000148.1, forward strand.
ATCCAGGCAGGCAATTGGGCATAATGCGCGAGCATATCTCGGAAGGTGATATTCTTTTTATTGGTCTTTTTGAGTTCAAAAAGATGATCAGAGACCTTATCATCCACCGCCACTTCGCCCTTATCAACCAACTGCATAAATGAAGCGAGCGATGCACCAATTTTGGTAATGGAAGCCAGATCGTAGACATCATCCCAACGCACTTCTTGCTCAGATTCATACGTGTGATGCCCAAACGATTTCTCGTAGACCACTACTCCATCTTTTGCCACAAGTAGCTGCGCACCGGGAGTTGCTTTCTTCGCAATGGCGTCCAGTGTAATCGAATCAATATTTGCCAAGATGTTTTCGTCTATGCCAACCTGTGCTGCCTCTCCGTACGCCAAACGCACCTTTTCGGTTTTCAATCCATTACCATAAGCAAATTGGCTATTGGCGGTGACAGGCATTTTTCCTGAAATGGCTATTCCTCCGAAAAGTGCCTGAGCTGCCATCGATTCAGAAACATCCGATTGCTCATTAGAGAAAAGCAGTGCATTTGCATGTTCGATTCCCGTTAAGAATCCCAATGAATAAGGATTTCCGAACACGTTAACGATTAGCTTGGTGCTAAAGGCCAATTCGCCTAGCGCATTCAACATGTCTTGCGTTACTCCATAATTCTTTGTTCGATTATTGTGAAGCCTGTGAATACTCACAATCACCTTATCGTAGGTTTTCAGCTGATTGAGAACCGCCCATTGTTCTTCCGAAGTATCTGCTTTGCCAATGACAAAATGATCAATAGGCGCATACTTAGAAAGCGTGTTCTGAAACATATTTCCAGAATCGCCACCAATAACAAGCGAAGCAATGCGCTCCGTGTCTAGGTCTTTGATTGGAACCATGTTCTTGTTGGCTAGCAACGTGAGTGCTCCTGCAGCCAACTCATTATGTAGCGCACGCGCCTCACTGTTGTTCAGCTCTTCAGTCAGGTTTTTTAATTCAATAGGCTTGTACTTATTCAATCCAAACCACGCTTTGGCGTTTAGCACTTTCAAGCAACGCTTGTCAATTTCCTCCTGAGAAATGATTCCATCATTCACAGCTTTGCGGATAAGTTCCATCGCCTTCGGAACGTCTTCGGCAAATTCCATCACATCGTTGCCCGCGAGAAATGCCTTTAGTTCTACTTCGCCTGGCTGATAAAATTTACTTACGCCTTTCATGTTGAGGGCATCCGTGAATATCAATCCTTTAAAACCGAGCGAATCTTTCAGTAGTCCATTCACAATCTTCGGACTGAGCGTTGATGCCAGATTCTTGGTTGTATCCAGTTCAGGAATGTAGAGATGTGCCACCATCATACTACCAATTCCCTCTTTTATCATTTGCTTGAACGGATAGAGTTCGAGCGAATCAATGCGGCTATAGTTATGCTTGATGACTGGTAACGTGAGGTGCGAATCGGAATCTGTATCACCATGACCAGGAAAGTGCTTGGCACACGCAAGGATACCATTGTCCTGCATTCCCTTCATCACAGCAATTCCCTTTTTGGCAACGGCCAATTTGTTCTCGCCAAAACTCCGTGTTCCGATAACGGGATTATCAGCATTGCTATTCACATCAACCACAGGAGCGAAGTTGACATGCATGCCCATTCGTTTCATTTGTCGGGCGGTTTCCGCACCAAAATCATACAGCAACTTTTCGTTCTGAATGGCACCCAAAGCCATTTGCCGTGGATAATCGATGGTGCTGTCTAAGCGCATGCCTATTCCCCATTCGGCATCCATGGCAATCATCATCGGAATCTTAGAAATGGCCTGCAAACGATTGCACATATTGGCCTGACGAACGGGACCACCCTGGAAGAAAATCAACCCTCCAATTTTCTGCTCACGAATTAGTTTTTCTAATGCGGCAACATGAGAAGTGTCTTTGTTTGAATAGGCGGCCACCATGAACAGTTGCGCCAAGCGTTCATCTGGTGTTAAGGATTTAAACACCGAATCGACCCAAGCCTGCTTGGTGTGTTTTAAGTAAACAGGCGGCTGCTGGGCATGCGAACTCAACCAGCAACCACAAAGCAACATGCAAATCAAACCACGTATTAAAATCATTCCCTTCATATCTTCGAAGGTGAACAAATAAAGTGCCGCGGAATTGTGTTTAAGTCTTTATTATTCACACTTTCTTGTCAGATCAATAACTTTGAGCCATGAGTTCTGGACTTCCATCAATGTTTAAGACGCCAAGGCACCGCAGCTTTGACTACAAACCTGTCTATTTTGACGAACAAAAAGAGCGCAAAAAAGAATTGGAACAGTTGGCCAAAGAAGCCAAAACTGGGGACGTTTCGGACGAGCGGAGATTAGAATTACTGCGCGGCAAGCTGAATCATAAGTGGGCTGCTGGTTCGCGAGGAGGCAGAGGCCAAAGGTCTTCGGGACAGAAGCTCAGGTTCGTTTTCATCTTGGCTGCATTGTGCGGATTGGTCTGGTTTTTCTTTAACTGGGCCTGAGACGAAGGACTTTATGGGTGATATTATTCGATTACTTCCTGATTCCGTTGCCAACCAAATTGCTGCTGGCGAGGTCATCCAACGTCCTGCCTCGGCTGCAAAAGAGCTGTTGGAGAATTCGGTGGATGCAGGCGCGACCAAAATCCAACTGATTGTTGATGATGCTGGAAAAACGGTGATTCAAGTGATTGACAACGGCAAAGGCATGAGCGAAAACGATGCGCGCATGTGTTTTGAACGTCACGCAACATCTAAAATTCAAACTGCCGACCAGCTTTTTGCCATCACAACCAAAGGTTTCCGAGGCGAAGCGATGGCGTCCATTGCTGCCATTGCGCAGGTGGAATTGAGAAGTCGGACGGAGGAGAACCCTATAGGGATTCAGATAAATATTGCCGGATCCAAAATTATCAAGCAAGAGGCGTGTCAGTCTCCCGTTGGGACTAGTATTTCGATTAAGAATCTGTTTTTCAATGTTCCTGCAAGAAGGAATTTCCTAAAATCGAATCAGGTGGAAACCCGCCACATTATGGACGAATTTATGCGTGTGGCATTGGCCCATGTGAATGTAGAGATGAGTCTGTACAATGATGGAGATGAGCTTTTTAACCTAAAACCGACCAAACTCCGCCAACGAATTGTAGATCTTTTTGGCAAGACCTACAACGAGAAATTGGTACCGATAAATGAGGAAACGAGCATAGCTAAGATTCATGGTTTTGTAGGAAAACCTGAATTCGCACGCAAGAAACGAGGCGAGCAGTTCTTCTTTGTTAACGACCGTTTTATCAGAAGTCCGTATTTGAATCATGCCATTTCTTCTGCTTACGATGAGTTGCTGGCGGAAAAAACACATCCCGCCTATTTCATTTTCTTCGAGGTAGATCCGTCTTTCATCGACATCAACATTCATCCGACCAAAACGGAGATAAAGTTTGAAGATGAAAAGTCGATTTATGCGATTTTACGTTCGGCCACGCGGCAATCGTTGGGCAAATACAACATCTCCCCTACAATCGATTTCAATCAGGAAATGAGTATTACGTTTCCGCCTCCACCAAAGGATGTGCGTGTGTTTCAGCCTGAATTACCCGTTTCTGCTGGGGTTTCTTTTAGTGCAAAAGGTGCTCATTCTGCCGCCATTACCCGTACGCGTGACGAAGGTTGGCAAAAACCATCTGATGGCGATTGGCAGAAATTGTACGAAGGTTTGCCAGAGGAAATGCCTGTTCAACAAGAGATGACTACTATTCAAAGTCGGATGTTGGTGGGCGATGAGGTGGATAAACGCCCAATTCAGATTCATGGAAAATACATTCTAAGCAGTATTCGTTCTGGCACCATCATCATTGATCGAAAGCGTGCACATGAACGTATCGTTTACGAGAAAATCGTGCAGAGTTTGGCCTTGTCGCAGGCACCTAAGCAGCAACATCTTTTCCCCATAAATATTGAACTGAGTAGCACTGACAGCAAAACCCTCACAGGCATTTTGGAGGATTTGAAACTACTTGGAATGGACATTGAACCGTTCGGAAAGAACACCTTCATCGTTCAAGGATTAGCCACGTACATCAACGAGAATAACGTGAAAGATGTGATTGATGAAATCCTTGAGGAATACAACGAATCAGGCAGTTTGACTGCCAGCAAAAAGATGGACAAACTGGCTCAAGCCATGGCACGCAGAGCTTCCATCGATTACGGAAAAGTGCTGCAACCAGAAGAAATGACCCAACTTATTGACGAACTTTTTGCCTGCGACCTTCCCTACTCTGCCCCAAGCGGCAAGCCAACCATGGTAACTATGACGTTGGATGAGTTGGAGAAACGGTTTGGGTGAGATTCAATCGAAAGGAATAAGGCATAAGGAAAAATGGCTTTGACGATGTAAAGAGTTGTTTAACTTTATGTGCCATAAAAATTAGAGCCGAAATAGAGTGTCTGAAATCACAACTGAATCAGAAGGGAATTTACAAAGAATGGTTTGAACTTGCCGAAAAACGCCTTTCTGAACTTGAAACAGGAAAGGTCAAATCGGTATCATGGCAGACCATTAGACATGCGGTGAGCAATGGGTTTGAATTTCAGTCTGAATATCCAAATGGGTTCATGCTTTAATCAACATCTTTGCCTCACATGAAGAAGGTGCTCATTCTAGCCTACGATTTTGAACCGCTCAATTCCATTGGCGCACAGCGGCCGTTGGGATGGTTCAAATACTTCAAACAATTCGGCATTCATCCTGTGATTGTGACACGGCACTGGGATGAAATTTCGGAACCGAACGACCTTGTCAAGCCCAGCAAAAAGCAAACCATTGAAACGGAAGAAAACGAGCTCGGAACGATTATCCGCGTGCCTTATAATCCCAATCGAAGAGATAGAATCCTTCTCAACTATGGGATAGAGAAGAAGGTATTCTCTCGTAAAATGCTATCGCTCATTTATTCGGTCGGACAACACTATTGGACAGGATTTGACAACCGTTCAACCATTCTAAAAGAAGCGCGTAACCAACTAAAAATCAGTGATTACGATGCTATCATTGCAACTGGAGAACCATTCATTCTTTTCCGATATGCGAGTTTACTTTCTAGGCAATTTGGTATTCCTTGGATAGCAGATTACAGAGATGGTTGGAGTCAGAATTATGCCGCGTTGCATTCGGCTCATGGTCTTCAAAAATGGCTGAATAAAAACGTATTTACCAAGCTTGAAAAACGCATTGTGAGCACTGCTTCGCTCTGCACATTCACCGTAGAATCGCATCAAAAGGAAGTAGAAGCTCTTGTGCCAAATATGAAGTCTGAGATTGTGATGAACGGCTATTTTGAGGAGCTATTCGAATCACTTCCTAAAGTTGATGAAACAGCAAAACCGTATGCAATTGCATATTCCGGAACCATCTATCCTTATCAAGAATTGGAGTTATTTCTAGAAGGGTTTCAGTTAGCCATTAAAGCAAAAGACCTCGACCCCAAGGATATTCAGCTAATCTTTTATGGTTTAGAATATCAACCTGAAGCATTAATGCGGGTTCTGGGATTTTCGGATTTTCTGCTTCCATACATTCAGACTACCGAAAGAATGCCGCTGGAAGATGTGATTAGAGCATTGAATGAGGCCAACGCCTTACTCCTGCTCGCCACTCCATCCAAGGAACAGATTTATGCCAAGGTTTTCGATTATATCGCGTTAAAAAAACCAATTATTCTGTGTCCGAATGATAATGGTTCGTTGGAGAAAATCATCTCAGATTCGCCACAACCGCTCATTGCAAATTCTGCATTAGAGGTGAAAGAAACGGTTCTCAATTTGTCGGAAAATTCAAAAGTTCCAGCAGAGAGTACGTTGAAAGCAAATGCATATTCCAGAAAAAACCAAGCCGCTAAAATGGCGAAGCTGGTAAACGGTCTCAAAAAATAGAGCCTCGAACAGATAACTCTGCCCGAGGCTCAAAAGATGGCCAACCAACAACCATCTCATCATGAAACTTCTTTACATCATAGACCTAACTGATGTCCACGATCCACCGTTCTCCACTTCAATACCAGCACTTCTTAGTTGTTGAGCAGCCATCCCACTTCTGGCTCCCGAACGGCAGCAAGTAACAACCGCTTTATTCTTACGCTTTAACTCATTTATCTTTTTAGGTATAAGATTCAACGGAATATTCACAGATTCCTTGATATGACCAGATCGGTATTCTTCAGGAGTTCGTACATCGATAATCAACGCTCCCTTTACCAGTAATGCTGATACCTTGTTTTTTGTCTTACTTCCACCGAATATTGCAGAAAATATGCTCATGTCTTTTTGTTTTTGTTGACACAAAGGACAGCACCTAAGTTTTCATCGACCGTAACATCAGTTACATAAGTAATGACTCATTGTCTCGGAGAAACCAAACACAGATTCAAAAACAGGTATTTTAGAGGCCTCTAAAGTCGATACATGCAAAGTTTTTTAAAACCACTCATCGTTCTGACAATCGGAGGCGCAACCTATTTGGCCTCAATTGCCAATTATGAATGGACTGATGCCCAAGCCTATCATGGTCCGCAGGAAATCAATTACTTCCGAGCAAATAGTATCGGATTGCCACTGTCTGACAACGGTTATTTCAAAGCGTCAGGTAACTGTGATGGTTGCCATGGTTTTGATCCAACTTTTGAGGCTAATGTGAATGAATTGGGACACGACATTAGCCCCATAACTTATTGGAGAGGAAGCATGATGGCAAACTCCGCCAAAGACCCTTTCTGGAGAGCAAAGGTGAGTCACGAAGTAACGGTGAATCCGCAGCATAAAGTAGGGTTAGAAGACAAGTGCGCTTCGTGCCATGCACCCATGGGAAAATACTCTCACATTGAGTTCGGTATGGGGCCGTATGGAATGGACGATTTAGAAACCGACTCACTTGGGTTAGATGGTGTTTCGTGCCTTGCTTGTCACAAACAATCATCACAACAATTGGGCAATCTGAACTCAGGCGTGCTGAATTTCGCACCGCAACCCGTAGCATTTGGCCCGTTTGAAAAGCCATTTTCGGCCCCAATGCAGGACTTGGTGGGAATTCTTCCCGTTCAGAGCAATCACATCAATGATGCAGGACTTTGCGCAGGATGTCATTCGTTGATTACAGAAAGCGTTGACCTAAGCGGTAATTACACGGGAGGCACATTTGTTGAACAGGCAACCTATCATGAATGGTTGAATTCGGCATATAATGATGGACAACCGAACGCAACCACGTGCCAAGGATGCCACATGCCGCGGATTGACGAAGATGTGATTATTTCTGCCAATTACGCTGAGTTATTTGGCAGAACCCCTTTCTCCAAGCACGAACTGGTTGGCGGAAACAGTTTTATGCTAAAACTGATGAAACAGAACGCGCAAACGTTAGGAATTGCAGCTTCAGATGAAGTGATGGATTCGACTATTGCACGCACCGAACGGCTGCTTCAACATCAAACTTTGAATGTTGACCTTACGTTCGAAACATTTGACAACGACACAGCCTATTTTGAGTTGAGATTGGAAAACTTATCTGGACATAAGTTCCCATCGGGATACCCCGCAAGACGTGCTTTCGTTGAGTTTCTTGTAATTCAAACCAATGGCGATACACTTTTCAAATCCGGAGTACTTCAGTCCGATTATGAAGTTTTCGGGCAAAACGGAACCTACGAACCACACTACGATTTCATCACAAACGAGCAGCAGGTTCAGATATATGAAATGGTAATGGGTGATGTAAACGGAAACGTGACAACGGTTTTGGAACGGGCAGTAGCGCTTATTAAGGATAACCGACTGGCACCGCTTGGATTTACCACTTCCCACTCGGTGTACGACACAACGCTAATTGCAGGAGCGGCCTTGATTGATCCGAACTTCAACTTTGATGGATTTGAAGGTTCAGGAACCGATTTAGTGAAATATCGTGTTCCGCTAAATGGCTACAATGGAAATATTAAAGTAACGTCAAGAGTGTATTATCAATCTGCTCCACCCAAGTGGATGGAAGAAATGTTTGCCACCTCCACTCCTACTATTGATGCGTTTAAGGCGATGTATGAAAATGCAGATCAATCGCCTGTTCTGATTGCTTCGGATTCAATATTGAACGTCAGTGTGATTACGGGAATTACCGAACGAAGAGATTCGGAAATTATAGCTTATCCAAATCCAACAGCGAATGGAAAAGTGAAGTTAAGAGGTGATAATCTGAGTCAGATTGAGCGCATTGAGGTGTATGACATTCGTGGAAAATTGATTTCCGATTTATCGGGCTATCCTACGAACGGTTTCGACCTTCCAATCAAAGAAGGTGTTTATCTAGTGAGAATAAAAACTTTTAAAAACGATAGAATACTGAGGGTTTATAGATCCAAATGAACAAGCTTAAGATAGTATATGACTCTATAATTGCGAGCAAACTTCGTTCTTCAATCCTTATCGGCATCGTTTGTATTGCCACTTTCGGCAACACACTCCTCAACGACTATAATCTAGATGACAACCTTGTTACTCAGAATCACCGTCTGACCTCCAAAGGCATAAAGGCAATTCCTGAAATTTACCGTAGCCCATATTATCAAGATGATATGGGGTACTCCTATGGATATAGACCCACAACCTTAGCCACTTTCGCCATTGAGCATGAGCTATTTGGCGAATCCCCATTGGTCAGCCACTCGGTAAACCTATTGCTCTATCTCATTACTTGCATCTTGGTATTCCTACTTATAAGAAGCATATTTCCAGACCAAATAGGTGTCGCCTTAGGTACAGCTTTACTCTTTACCGTTCACCCGATACACACCGAGGTAGTTGCCAGCATCAAGAACAGGGATGAAATTCTTGCGTTGCTGTTCATGCTAGGAGCCATGAAATTATTCGCAATGACAAGGGATAAGGACAAATGGATTCACGGAATATGGCTTGCCTTCTTAGGAATTTGTTTTGTCGGTCTTTCTCTTTCATCAAAATTATCAGCAGCTGTGTTGATATTGTTAATTCCATTCGTGATATCTGAATCACTCAAACCTATTATAAGGATAGGGGTCTACTCTTTAATCAACCTCATACTGGTTAAGATTTTTCACGCGCGTAGCGGCTTTTACCCTTGGTATTTTTTCACTCCATTTCTGACGATGGCAATTATTGATGTTTGGAAATCCGTCTCGTGGCGGAAACGAGGATTAAAGGCGAATGTTTTTTTTACTACGTGTCTACAACTCGTTCGCAAGCTTCGTGAAAGATTTTCAAATTGGGCCTTATCAAGTCTACGTCAACTGAAACAAGAAATCAGTGTTACTATTCGTAATTCAGTTTCATTTTTCAAGACTTCATTCCGTTATCTAGTAGAAATCGAGAATCTGAGAAAAGCCCTATCGATAGTTTACAATTGGGCAGATGCTGCTACTGATTCAGTTAAAACTCCTCTAGCACTTTCATTTGTCTTTTTACTTGGTGAAGAGCAATTCATTAGTATGACCTTACTCGTTTTGTTTCTCCTAGTGGCAAACCGTATTCCGACCAGGTACCGAACCTTGCTAACTCATTTCGTTATTCTAACGACTATGGCCACTTCCGGAATTGATGTTATTGCACCTATCATCTTTCCATTTCTGTTTTTTAGAAAGTACTTCTCGAAAGACAAACCGCAGTCTACGATAGTAATCGACATTATTTATTTGATAACGGGACTTGCCTTAATTTTTACTGATCTTTTCATAATAAATCCGGCAAGCGACCCACTTTACATAACCACTATAATGTTCTCGTGCTATTCCTTGTCGGTAGTTACGAGCTGGTTTTTTGTAAGACTAGCAAACCTTAGTGGTATTCGCTTTCTAGTTGCTCAAGCAATTGTTGTAGTAATCTCCTCTGCCGCAATACTGACGATGTTCAATATTATTTCTGATGATGTGCTTGTTTCTCATTCCTTTAGCTTCCTTATTCTGATTCAGATTTTTATCAAGTTCGTAATTAGGAAATATGTTTACAAGTCAATTAGAGTGGGCAACTATGTGTTTTCCTCAGTTAGCTTCTTTGTTGCTTTATTCTTACTAGCGGCCCTATTGTTTAATTCGATGAGTTACACGATTCGGAACCAAAATGTATTTGTTAGAGTAGTAAAAGAGAAATCTAATCTGCTCGAAAATGAAAAGCTGAAGTTGATTGATTGGTTTGAAATCAAAAGTCAGGATTATTCTTCCGTTTATGAATCTGAGCGAGTCATATTGTCGAAATCAGCGCAAGCGTTCAAAACAAATACGCTTATTCCGTTATCTAACTCTTCTATTCCTTTCAAATTCGATTCAGCTTACGTATTTCAGGCTATTCAACTTATTTCAGAGCAACAACAAAAGTCAGACTACGGAAGACCCCTCGACTTCATAGAAAATCCCATACCAGTATCGTCAAATCAATTTTTGAGGTACGGTTTTTATCTTTCAACTGTCTCAAGATATCTTGTCAATTTCTGCATCCCAATAGACTTAGCCTATTACTATGGCTTTAATGAAGTTTGGGTGTCAAACTTTTTAGAACCGACCTCCATTTTTGTGATGTTGGCACTTATACTATTGGGAATTTCTGCAATTGTATTAGTGAATTTTGGAGAGTTTTTGATAGGCTTTTCGTTGATTATTACCGTATTATGCATACTCCCATTTTCTGGTGCACTCGAACCCTTACCGGGCACCTACTCACCAAGATTCGCCTTTGTTTCTTCATTGTTCTACTGCAGTTTTGTAGTAGGGATTGCATTCAAGTTATTTTTTGAATTAAAGCAAAAACCACGGGTTATCACAGGGCTGCTCCTCAGTGCTGTAATACTTGTCTTGTGCTCTGCCCATTCAATCAGACGAAATACTCAGTGGAAGGATAAGCTCACTCTCATGCGGCACGACATTAAGAATATTCCAAACTCCGCCCAAGCACACAATCTTTTGGCTCACGCAATAATGGAAGACGTATTCAAAGACGGAGAAGCTTCGGAAAATGAATTAAAAGGTCGGGTCGTAGAGGCATCGAAGCACTTTCATAATGCTACGGAAATCTACCCAAGGTTCTTCAATGCCTGGGTGGATCTTGGAAAAGTGAATAGGTTATTAAACAATAATTTGGGTTCTGTAGAAGCTTGGCAGATGGCTTTAACAATTGACTCAACGTATTCACCCGTTATACTTCAATTAGCACAAGCTTTTGAAAGTCTTGGTGACTACGAAAAAACTGTTAATTATTACAGAAACTATCTAAGAACCGAACCAAACGCTTTAGAAGCGTACGATAACCTTGCTAGAATACTTTACCAACTTGGGCGATATGAAGAATCCATTGAGATTTGTCAAGCCTACCTCAAAATCAATCCAAACCAACCTGAGTTTTTGAAAAACATTGAGCGTATGCAGACCGAATTAGAGGCTCAGAAGGATTCTAAAGCGAAACCATCGTAGTTCAATTAATTTCCTCGCGCTTTGATCAAAAACTCCCTCATCGGTTCGCTTGCCTCAAAATATTCCATCACCAAATCGATAATGTCGTCTCTAAGAATGATTTCTGGAGGCATGGAAGCAAAGAAATAGAACTGCTTATTGAAAAGAAAAGGCTGATTCTCAGCAGCTTGTTTGAATTCCTTGGGTAAAATTTTGTTCTTCTCCCCTCTCAATTCACCGAATCGTTTTACAAAATCTTTCTCAGAAGTCAACTTATTCAGTTCGTCAGAATGTTTTAGAATGTATTCGCGAACCTTTTGAAGCACATCTTTCTCTGGCTGATAAAGTCCGCTGTAAAACCGAAAATGCTCTGGACCTGCTTCAAGATACATTCCTGGTATTCCCATACCTTCTTTCTTCCCACCAGGTACTATTAGAGCGCTACTGGTCATTTTGTAAGGCGTTTTGTCTTTACCGAAACGAACGTCTCGATAAATTCTGAAAATGGCCTGTTTGGCATCCGCCTCAAACCCTTTGTCAATTTTTGCGGTACGGTCAATTATTTCCTGTATAAAAACTAGGAATGGTTCCTTTACCGAGAGTTCATATCGCTTCTTATTGGCATGAAACCAATCCTTGTTGTTATTGGCCGCCAGCTCTTTGAAAAAATCGAGATAATCCTTAGTAAAGTATGTCATGCAGTGATAATAATTCGGCTGTTACTTAAACTCTTTTTTAATATCCTTCATTACACGACTCTTTGTGTATTTAGTCCAGTTATGAATGGCACCAGCCCAATAATTTCTGAATCCAAATCCTCCTGCCTCTCCAATAAGTTTATGGTTGTAAAGCACTTTCTTAGTTGAAATATCAAAGAAAGTAATGTAACCGAAGGCTTGCTCCTTCATTTTATCGAGCGACTCAACTACAACCGATATTCCAATTCCCTGTTTGTAATCGTCAATCTTGTATGCTCTAACGGCAGCTGAAATATCATCGTCCGAAATACTGTAAGATTTATTAATGACAAGAGACTTCACTTTTACTTCGTCATTCACCACATCAACCACCTCATAATCGTACTTCAAATCGGAAACCAAAAGAGCCTTTCCCCAATCATATTTATCTCCTTCCGAAATCATCAAATGATTCCACTTTCTGAAATAATCTTCCTTAATAGCAACAGGATCATTAAATCCATCCTCGCCTATCAATCTAGCTTTTGAAAAATCAAGACCGAACCAAACAACATCACAGTTTTCTCCTAGAAAATCGGTCATGGTTTTTTGACCGAACGAAAGCAATGGTGCAATTAACAAACTCAGAACAATCAATTTTTTCATCTTCATTTTATTTGATTCTTGCCGTTCAAATTTACAACTATCAACTACTACAGTTGTAAGCCTTGTGTAGCGTTTTCAATTCGGATATCCTTGCATTTACTTTGACCAAAGGGGTGCGCATCAATTTAAACCATCCCATCAGCCGTAGGTCACCTGGACTAAACGGTTCGTTTGAGTTGAATGCCGGCTATCCTCGCAACTATGGTGGTTCGGCAAACATCAATTTCCGAAAAGGAAAGGTCAATTTTTTCACCGGGATTGGAGTGCAATACAGTCAAAGGCCCGGAACAGGAAAATCCTTCCAGCAATTCTTTCTCGAAGACACTACGTTTGCGTACGAGCGCACACGAAATCAAAGACGTGGCGGTCTCTCTGGTAATGGAAGGTTTGGGGTTGATTATTTGATTAACGATAAAAAAACGCGGAGGCCGAGTCGAGGGTGCCTCGGAGGGCGGTGGTGGAGACGATTTTTGAGATTAATATTCCACAATACTAAGTAACACAAGCGTACATGCTTCTTCAAAACCAATACTGTTATCAGTAAGCATTTTCTGAAACTCAGGGTTTTCCGTGCCGGGATTAAAAATGACTCGTTTTGGCTTCAAAGCAATTATCCGTTCGTAATATTCTTGTTGTCTTTTCGGGTTGAGATACAGCGTAACGGTATCAAATTCTTCCGTTGGCCATTCTGACGATATTTCAATATCACCAATCATTCCTGTGTGAATTCCATAAGCATAAACAGGATGACCGTATTGAACCAACCGTTCAACGGCCTTGTATCCGTATCTATCTGGCTTCGGACTCGCCCCTACTACAAGTGTTTTCTTTTTCATGGAATTAGAACAAAAAAAATAGCCCATGGTTTAAACCATGGGCTATATGTGGCGGAGAGTGAGAGATTCGAACTCTCGGTACCTCGCGGTACGGTAGTTTTCAAGACTACTGCAATCGACCACTCTGCCAACTCTCCGAGCGCAAAAGTAAAAGAATTTTCTTCCCGTAGAAACGTAATTTATTAGCTCATTTTGTCAATCACATTATCATGGTTCAACCTTGGTTTAATAACTTTACAGTATGAAAACACGGATGATATTGATTTTGCTTGGCATTCTTGCTTCTTTTAGTTCGAATGGACAGAAGTTGAGAGCAGAGTTTGCCACAACTGAATTCGATTCGCCAAGTGAAGGCCCGTATTTAGAAACCTACCTAAAATTGAAGGGAAATACGCTGGTTCCGATTGAAACAGAATCTGGCTATTATTCTGAAGTGCTAATCACATATCATATTTCTAAAGGGGTTTGGGTGCCATTTAAGGATACATACAAAGTTTCTGGCCCTGTAAACTCAACAGGAAACGAACCACTTGATTTCATTGATCAAAGACGAATTCCGTTGAAACCAGGAACGTATGACATGGAAGTGACCATACGCGACATGAAGGATTCCTTGGCAATTGCTGCCGTTGTTAACCAACAACTAGTTATTGAGAACAATCGCACGGCAGTGCTGGAAGTTGATGCGTCTAGCTCAACCGAGGATAGTAAAACGCAACAGAATTACAAATCGCTTTTTTCCATTTCAGGAATTCAGATGGTTGACAATTATGAGAAAACCGAAGTAGTAAACATTTTAAGTAAGGGTGGGTTTGACCTGACGCCATACACGTCTAACTTTTATCCTGAATCAAAGAATAACATCACGTTTTATGCAGAAATTTACAGCACCCATAAACGTGTAATAGACTCTAATACCAAGTTTTTGGCAAACATGTATATTGAAAACGCTGATGATGGGTCGGTTGTCCAAAACCTACGGACATTTTCAAAGCACTACGATGCTGAGGTAACTCCCTTGATGCAGTCGTTTCCCTTGAAAGATGTTCCGACAGGAAATTTCAATCTTGTGATTGAAGTACGCGATAATCAGAATAGGATTATGGATAGGAAATTCGCCTTTTTTCAAAGGGTAAATTCCATTGAAACTGCATCAATTAACGATGAATATGTACCGCAAGGAGAAACGAATGATCTTTACGGGACTTTCGTTACCAAGTATCAAAATGTTGACGACCTTAAAGAGTATCTCCGTTGCCTCCACCCTATTTCAACTCAAGAAGAAATTTCCTCTGTCAACACACGAATGAACTTCAGAGATAGAAACATGATGTGGCGATTCATGTACAATTTTTGGCAACAACGAAATCCCGAGAATCCCGAACAAGCGTGGTTGACCTACTGGAAAGAAGTGGAAAAAGTAAATGCCACTTATACAAAC
>JBDNJH010000149.1:0-6473 GCA_041687875.1 Flavobacteriales bacterium
AATGAATTGGAAAGAACGTGCTTGATTTCCGCAGTTTCCACTTCCAATTGAGGTTTCCAATCGTTCTCCTCAATCGGGTCTTGATAATTCAAATTCGGGAACAATTTATTCTCTTTCAAAGCTAAAATCGAATAAACCGCTTCAATCGCGCCAGCGGCAGCTAATGTGTGACCAGTAAATGCTTTTGTAGAACTGATTGGCGGTTTCTGCCCTCCAAAAACACGATGAATGGCAATACTTTCCGACTGATCGTTATTCTGAGTTCCTGTTCCGTGTGCGTTGATGTAACTGATGTCTGATGATTTCAAACCAGCTTTTTCCAATGCCTGCGTCATGGCCATAAAAGCACCATTTCCATCTGGAGATGAAGCTGTTTGGTGATACGCATCATTTGTATTTGCCCAACCTGTTACCAATCCGTGAATTTGTGCTCCACGAGATTCAGCATCTTCCCGGCTTTCCAAAACAAGATAGCCAGCTGCTTCGCCCAAGTTTAATCCCGCGCGATTGGCAGAGAACGGTTTGCACCATTCCGTATCCAAAATCATTAATGAGTTGAAACCGTTGGCTGTAAATCGGCACAAGGCATCGGTTCCGCCAACAATCACGCGCCTCAGTTTTCCTTGTCGCAATAAGCGAGCGCCCATGGCGATGGCATTAGCTGCCGAAGAACAAGCAGTGCTGATGGTTGTAGCATAGGCTGTAATTCCGAAATACTCGGCTGCTTGCTTCGTGCACGTTCCGCAGTCGTGTGTGCCAAGCAGCATCACATTCGCGAAATCCTGTTGCGTGTAATACGGTTCAAAAAAGCCTTCACTTCTATCCATGCCACCAACAGACGTAGAAGAAACCAAACCAACTTGATTATCAATCTCAATTCCTGCTTGCGCGATGGCCTCCTTCATTGCCCAAGCGCTTAAAAGCGTGGTTCTAGAGGCAGCCTCAGAATTCCAATTCAGGCCTTTTCTAAGTTCATCATTCGAAAGCTTCACTTCTCCGAAAAGATGTGTTTCGGTGAGCTTAGAACTCAGCAACTGGGCTTTACCAATTCCTGTTTCCTTCGCCAATAGCGAACGTAGGTTTTCCTGCACATCGTTTCCGATGGCCGAAATTGCCCCTATGCCTGTTATTGCGATTTCCAACTTTTAGTTTTTACATCTTTTAGCCACAGATGCACAGATTTTCGCGGATGAAAAAGATGATTTCTTTCTGTGAAAAATCTGAGTTGATCCGTGCATCAGTGGCTTTAACGTGTTCATCTACCCAAATAAATATCCGTCAGACTTTCGGACGTGACCTCATTCATTCCCGCAGCGGTGATGAAGGCGAAGAAACCATCATGGGTATCATTCTCCACTTCCGTCCAGCCAATGAGAACTGCTTTTGCAGCATTATCTGCAAAGAGCGCTTCGCATTGCTCCAACAATTGCTCCGCATCAAATCGTTCGGTAACAAGGAAGTTGTTCTCACCATAAAGCTTGTGGCGAATACAAATCTCGCCTACTTCGATATTAGGAAGTGTGTAAACGAACAACCCTGGACTGGCAATACCACTTTTCAGCGTATCGTAATACTGAAAATCAGTTTGCAAACTGGATGAATGGTTGGAGAAAACCACTGCCACATCATCATCCGCATATTCTTCTAACTCCGAACGCATCAAGGTCATTTCGGCTCCAATGAAGCCCAACCGCGATAGCTCATCCATCTTGAAGAACTTCGGATACGTAAGCCCAATGTGCTTGTAAACCGAACGCAGAAACGGTTCTTCGTCCATGTGCTGACAGAAGAGTTCGCCATTGATGTGAACCTCTCCGTCTTTTATGCGGCAATATGTTTTCAAGAACAAACTCATCCTACCTTGAATAAAGCTGCCGCATTGCATCCGCCAAAACCAGAGGCGGTTTTGAGGAAAAAATTCGAGGTTGGTGTTGTGGTTTCTGTAATGATATTCATCGGACTGGAAACTCCCATTTCTTCAAATCCTAAAGAAGGAACGAGTTGCTTACGTTTCATGGCTTCGAGGCCGAGCATGGTTTCAATCACACCTGCCGCACCCAAAGTGTGACCGAAATATCCTTTCATACTATTGACAGGAACATCGGAAAGTCTGCTTCGCTCGAAGGCGATGCTTTCCATCTCATCATTGAAGGAAGTTCCCGTTCCGTGGGCAGATAAATAACCAATTTGTTCTAGGCCAACGGAAACTGGGTTCAGCGTTCGTTCGATACTTCTGTGCAAACCTTCTCCTGTTCTTGATGGACCAGAAATATGGTTGGCATCATTCGCACTCGCTCCAGAAATATATTGGTCATAGGTTCCTTTGAAGAGCGTATCGTCATTGGAAAGCACCAATCCTGCGGCTGCTTCGCCTAAGTTTATACCCGTTCTGTTCTTGTCGTACGGTTTGCAAAGGCCATCAGTCAATGCATGCAATGCAGCAAATCCTGAAAGTGTGAACTCAGAAACTATGTCGCCACCAAGAACCATAACATGATCGTACTTGCCGGCACGTATCAATCGCGCAGCAGTAATAATGCCCAATACACCTGAAATACAGGCGTTGGAGATAATCATTGGTTGATTGGCAAGGTCAAAAGACTGACGCATGAAATTGCCCAATCTAGTAAGCGACAAACGCGGATCATCGTTCTTATTTATCTTGTCTATGTTGCCTTTAGTGGTGCAAATAATGACCAATCCATCTTCATCTTGAAATGGGTCGAACCGCAGTTTTGCAACAGAACGCTCGTAGCACAAGGCAAGCATATTTTCTAACCTTGTGCTATCCATGTGTTCCTGAAGAATGAAGTTTTCTGGAATTAGGCCAACGTGACTTGTGGTATCAATTCCGAACGGTCTCTCAACAGATTTCAATCCTGTTTCGCCATTCAGCATGGCCTCATACACCTTGGATGGTGTATCGCCCAGCGGACACAAGACGGATTTTGCTCCGATGTAAACCTCGCTCAAACCAGTCCTTGTTTTCGTTTCCAATCTTCAAAAAAGGGTGGAGTATTCAGTTGCAACACATGATTCGTATCCATGAAAACCTGCACCGTTTCGCCTTTGGCTTTCAACTGTGTTCTGTCTTCGTTATAGATTTTGAACCGAAAAATCATTTTGGCCGCTGGCGAGTTGACAAAGGTGGTTTCTACCAAACCAATTTCATTGTAGCGCAACGGATATTTATAATCCATGTGAGAGGATGTGAGTGGCATCAACATGCCGTGTTTCTCATACACATCCATGAAATCGAAGTCGAATTCCTTTGCCCACGCGTCTCTTCCATCTTCAAAATATTTGAGAAAGTTTCCGTGCCATACAATGCGTAGGCTATCCACTTCGCTGAAGCGAACTCTGAAGGTGGTCGTGTTAATCAGTTCTTTCATCGTATCACGCAGCGTTTTATTTCTCGCAAAGGCGCAAAGACGCAAAGAGTTGCTGACGGATTATTGCACAGAGATGAACTGAGAAACTGAGATAAACAGAGAGTATTCCCTCTGTGAAACTCCGTGTAATCTCCTTTAAACTCTGTGTAATTCATCTCTTCCAAAAGTCGTAAAAATTGAACCACTGATTCGGGTATTTCCGCACCATCTTGGTCATTTCATCAACATACTTTGTGAGTAAAAGTTCGGGCGGCATTTTGCCTGTAATTGGCTCTGTGGCATAGAACGAATAATCGTAAGTCCCTGTTTTAAAACCGTAAACGAAAGTCTTCGGCACGTCAAACTTAGCAGCAATGGCGAATGGTCCGTACGGAAACTGTGCTTCCTGACCCAAAAAATCACTCTTCAAGGTGCGCATTCCCTCACGGTAACGATCTCCATGAATGCACACTAATTCTTTATTAAGCAACGCGTTGCTGATGAGAAAAACGTGCGAAATATCGTCTTTAATAGGGATGACATTGAACTTGCGACCTCCCGTGGTATCATCAATATGCTTCTTAATTTTCTGGTGTTCTTCATCGTACATCACCACGTTTACAACACCTCCGTAACCGCGCATAAGGTGACTGGCAATTTCCCAGTTTCCCATGTGGCCAGAAATGAGAATGCCGCCCGTTTTGTTTTCTACCATATTGCGGATAATCTCAGCGCCATTATGTGTGAGGTTGAAACGGTCTTTGATGCCCGAAGCCATGGCCACTTTATCGATGATGACTTGCCCAAAAACGTAGTAGGTTTTATAAATGCCTACAATGCTTTTCCATCTTCCGTAGCCTAAACTTTGGCGGTAGTAATTGTAGATATGTTTAGAAGACGACCACGAGAAAAGGAAGAAATAGAGCACCACGAAATGCAGGAACGCGTAGGTAAAACCCATTCCCAAATTCTTCATAAAGAAGATGAAGAACCAGTAACCGAGGGCACTTCCCCTACTCTTTCCGCTCCATTCGCTCATGGGCGCGAAATTAAGAAGGTTGAGAACTTAGCGGTACGTAAGGATTACGTGAATGGATAAAACAGAAGATGCTGTGCTGCTAAAAATGGAGGTTTCTTTTCTTGGGATGAGGCCAAGATTGTGCTCTACTTCTAACAGTCGTAACCGCCAGACCAGAAAGTTGATCTTGAAAAATCAGTTTCAACTGATGGTGCTTGCCCACAACCGTGTTACCCTTCGCAACACTTGATTGGGCGGAGGAAGGCGGATGCTCATGAACGTAAAGCCGTTGTTTAAGAACACAAAGCCGTTTTAAAACAACGGAAAGCTGATGTTTAAGAACACAAAGCCGTTTTAAAACAACGGAAAGCCGTTGTTTAAGAACACAAAGCCGTTTTAAAACAACGGAAAGCCGTTGTTTAAGAACACAAAGCCGTTTTCAAACAACGGAAAGCCGTTGTTTAAGAACACAAAGCCGTTTTCAAACAACTTAAAGTCGTTGTTTAAGAACACAAAGCTGTTTTCAAACAACGGTAAGAGGCACTTCGGGTGGGTGTTTTAAGGAATTGTATCAGCTGTGTGGCGATCAGTTGCAAACTGATCGTGTTTGTTGACGCGCAAGTCATCCTGCGGAAAACTTGCACGAACGAGGGAGAAAAGGAATAACGTGAACCAAGAATTCCGTTGTAACCTTAGCTTATGACACGAACAGTTTGACTTGCATGTGATGACCCTGAACTCGCTTTAGTTCTACCAGTAGAAACCGAGAGACCTGATAGTTGATCTTGAAAGATTAGGTTCAACTGATAATACTTGCCCACAACCAAGCTATCCTTTTGAACACTTGATTTGGCCGAAGAAGACGGGTGCTTAAAACCGTAAAGCCGTTGTTAACAAACGGTGAGCTGCTGTTTAACAACGGCAAGAGACGCTTTATGGGTGTGTTCACACGAATTGTGTGAGCTACGTTGAGATTTGTTGGGAACTGATGGTGTTGGTTGACACGGAAGGTGGGGTATGTGGGAGGGCTGTGCGTGCGGGGAGACTTGGGCTGAGTTATGTTTTGTCCTCCAACAGTTCTCTCACCCGTGATTTCAGTATTGGCAGGTCTTTGGTCACAATTCCTCAAATGAGTCCATTGTCCACCTTATCGTAACCATGAATGACCCAGTTTCGCAGGTTGACAATTCTACGGGCATCGTCTATCGGAAATTCAGGCTCCACTTTCAGGATACGATTTACGGCTTCACCGATTATCTCCAGTTCGCGTTCCACCGCCCGGCTCAATTGTTTGGCTTTCAGATAGTCTAGGAAATTCCGCTCTGTGCCGATGTAACTGTCAATGGAGGAAGCTGCCTCACCTACATCGTGGAGGTATGCGCGTATCTCAGGCCGCATAGAGCAACTGTTTGGTGCTTTCCACGCTTTCTATGAAATACGGATTGCCCAGCATGTTCACCGTTAACAGGTCGATGGGTTTACCGAAAAGCTTCTCCAATTTCTCGTGCAATTCAAAATAATGATCGGTGTAGCGATCAATAGGAATGTCTTCAAACGCCACCAACAGGTCAATGTCGCTGTCGTTCTTTGCATTCCCCACAGCATGCGAACCGAAAAGGTACAATGACTGTACCTCATGCTCTTGGCACAGTTGGGTCAGTTCGGTTCGGTATTGGGACAGCAAATCCATACTTACAAATTTAGCAGGAATGTTCTGTTCTGGGACTACGGCAAGGAAAACACCGAGCAGGGTGTTTCCTTTACTCATTGAGGTCAGTTACAAATTGATTGTGTTCTTTGGCCACAAGTGACGCTACGCTTAACACTTGCGCGAACGGGGACGGGCTTTGGAATGGCACGCGGATGACGCAGATAGCGCGGATAAACGCTGATGGGTCGCTACGCTCCTTTTATCTCACGCAAAGACGCCAAGGCGCAAAGGGAAGGATGTTCCGTGATGTTGCAAGCAGATCTATCCCGTTTTTTCGGGAGAACGCAAAGAAGCGGTGCAGCCCTGAAAGGGCATCATCTTCTAACACGGGGCGTAAGCCCTGTGTTGCTGTGCCCAGCACAGAACCAAGCCC
>JBDNJH010000150.1:0-6363 GCA_041687875.1 Flavobacteriales bacterium
GCCTTCGTTATGGTGAGAATATCCAGATTGATGCCCGTAAAAAGGCTATCAGCAGGGGCCGAATAGATCAATTTGATGTTGTTCAAAGCAAGCTCTTTCACCCAGAAATAAGGCAATTTCGAAGCGGTAGAATCATCCTCGAAGGGCGTGTTCTTAAGCCATTTGGTCGCCTTGCCAGTGGCGTTGGAAAGTTCCAGCTTCTTCACCTCGAATTTCAAGGTATTGATGTCAATTTTCTTGGTCTTTAGCTCCAGATCTCCCACAATGAGGTCTGCCTCCAGCCCAATAATCTCATCGCGGTAATGAAGGTCAAGATTTGTTAAACTGATAGGGCCGAATTTCATATTCGGGATAGTTGACTCCTTCGTTTCGTCCTTTGGCTTTGGTTTGCCCGCAAACGCATCAATAATAAAGGTGAAATTGAAGGTGCTGTCACGATACCGCTCCACGCTTGCCACAAGACCGTTCAAATTCACGCGGCTTATGTTGATGTTGCCATTGATAAGTGGCAGAAAGGCGATTCCTGCTTCCAGTTCTCCGAGGTAGATCAATGTGTCCGCGTTCCGATCTTCGAGATAAACACCCTCCAACTGCACATCTCCCCTAAAGGTGATGAACAGTTTTTCGATGGCGATCTTTGTACCTGTTTTTTCAGAAACAAAGTTGACGGCCTTGTCGGTAATGAACTGCTGCGCCCAAGGTGTGCGAATGGCGAGAATGACAACACCCAGCAACAGAATGATAGAAAACAGGATTCCACCTATCCACAGAAACGCCTTTCGTACGGTGGATGATGATGGTTTTGACATTTAGAGCCTAAAAATAGTAATGCCAACCCGATTGTGTTCGGATAGGGTGTTGATGCTCACGCACGTGGGACAATATTGTGCCAATCTGCCTCGAAGTTAGGCCGTTCCCAAAATTCGGGTGTATTTTCCACAGCGTGGGGAGATTGCTACGCGGTGAGTGCAGTGCCGTTTCGCTCTCTATTGACTCTCCCAGTCGAGGAAAAATGCAAATATTCTCCGTGCCAAAGGTTTTACAGCATCAGGCAATACCCATCCGTCCTTTGGGCAACCTCCTTCGCTCAAGGGACACCAAGTTGCGTAGCACGGAGATTGGCCTCCGCCAACTGGAAGGAGTCTTCCATCCTACGGTCATTGAACTCCTCCCAAAGGAAGGTCTGTTTCGTTGTCGGGAAGGCGCTTTCCGTTAACGGAGATTTTCTTCCGCAGGGCGAAGATCATTAGCCGTAAAGCGGATAATCTTAGCCGTAGGACGTAGAACATCTACCGTGAAAAGGAAAACGGTGACCATCCTGCATGTACGCACGGCCCGAGTACGAAGCCCAATCCCCATTTGGGGACTTAGGGAGCTGTTTGCTTAAAGGCCTTCTTAAACTTCTCCAGTTTAGGGCCAACCACCATCGAGCAATAGCCATTACCCGGGTTTTGAGCGTAGTAATCTTGATGGTAATCTTCTGCAGCGTAAAACACCGGCATAGGCGAAATCTCAGTAACCACTGGTGCGCCATAGGCATCCTCTGCATTCAGGCGATTCTTGTATTCTTTGGCCAGCATTTCCTGCGTGGCGTTGTGATAAAAGATAACCGAACGATACTGTGTTCCAACATCCGCACCTTGACGATTGAGTTGCGTTGGGTCGTGCGAAAGCCAAAAGGCTTCTAAGAGGGTTTCGTAGCTCACAATATCGGGGTCGTATGTCACTTGAATTACCTCGGCATGACCCGTTGTTCCTGTACAAACCTCCTTGTAAGATGGATTCTTAACTCTTCCACCCGCGTAGCCCGACACCACACTCGTTACGCCTTTTATGTTCAAAAACATGGCCTCTACGCACCAGAAACATCCGGCACCAAAGGTGGCTTTTTCCAATGCGGCTTCGTTTGTACTGCTCATTTTTACTGTTGATTTTTCGGTTCCGAAAATAGTCATAGCCCCGATGAGAATGGCTGCTATGATGGCTAGAGAATATTTCATGGCTTTCTGTTGATTGAACAGTAATAAAGCGGCAAGGTTCAATTGTCTACCGTAAGAAGGTTGAACCGGTTAAAATCCTACGCCCAATCTGATTCCAGGGATAATGAGGTGTCCAACACCTTCTTTCTGCACCTTGGCTGTAACCTGTCCTGCTTGATCTATAAACAATTGGTCGAAATCATAATTGACCTGCTTGTAATTTACATTGAACAGTAAGCTAAAATGCCCCTTGTGTCTTCGCGATTGTACTTTAAAACCAAGTCCGACACCAGCAATAGCACCTCCTTTGAGCCTGTTGCCAAAGTCGTCTACGTTAGAATCAGACTTTTTACCAACACCCCTGAATGCCATGGCATAACCTGCTTCTACTGCGTAAAAAGGTGTAAAACGTCCTCTCGAAGGCCCATCTCCAGCATGATAAACGTAAAGCGGAAGATATATTCCAGCCAGTTCTTTCCTATCAAGTCCATTAACCCTTGGATTGAACGGGTTTGAGAATACACGGTCTACCCCAAATCCGATACCAAGATAGGCGTAGCGATTAAACTTGTATCCATTGACAAATCGAACGCCTCCCTGTACATTTTCAACTAAAATCTGAAGTTCGTTGAAATAGCCTTTTTCACGCGGTTGATAACGTGTAGTATCCATGCCCCAAGGCTGGCGTCCCCACGGGCCGAAACCGCTCATGGCGTATTGGTTCCGCTCTTTGGTTATCTTATCTACTTCATCCACCGTCACGGCAAATACGTTTCCGTCTTTCGACTCTATCTTATAGCTCACGTTGGGAACCGTTTCGATAATCATTCCCTTATAGATGCTGCCATCTTTGAGGTAAATAACGTCTTGCATTGCATTTTGGGCAAAGGCCGCCAACGGCATAAACCCAGTAACTACGATTAATATTTTAACTATTGTTTTCATGTTAGTGTATTTGACGAGTGTAACACTAGCGTTTGTGTGATTGTTGTAAATCGCATAGATAACAAGCTACTAATGTCGTTTACAACACTCTTTAGCTGTGTGATGAAAGGCACGCATGAGCCACACTAAATCTAAAACAATATTGTATCGGGAAAACGAATAACACTGCGAACTTGAATTGATTTTTTTTGAAAGAAATAAGTTCAAAACAATTAATAACCCTGTGCTTTATGGACTGGACACATGTGACGAGGGGCAAAAAAAAGTCCCCTGCCCCTGTCAGTCTAGCAGGCGGACTTCGTTCCATTTTCTGAGTTCAAAAATTTTCTTGCAGAAGATGAGTGAAATATTTATAAAAACCTCAAACAAACACCAGCTGGTAAATCAGCAATCCAATTCCCGCAAAACCCATGAGAGCCATAATCAAGGTTCGCCAAAAAAAATAACCGCGCCTTTTGTGGTAACTGGCCGAAACGAGGGACAGAAACAGTACCACTGCCGAGAATAAAGTCCAATTCATGGCTGCAAATAAAAGCTGAGAAAAGCGTTTACCGTGTATGCTAGGTCACTTTTGATTTTTCAAAAAACAACTTGTCTCAATCTGGCATGTTAACTTTGCAACGATGCGAAAATCCGTGCTCTTTCTTATTCTATCCATGACAGTGCTTAATTGCTGGGCGCAGGATGGCGAGAATGTTCAGACGATTACGGCCGGCATCGAATTTCGTCCCATCTTCCCAATTGATTTTCTGAAAACGGGCGACCAACTTGTTGCCAGTGACGAATTCAGCATCAAAGTTTCTCCCAAATTCAGCTTCTCAGCAGGAATGGTAATCCGTTATAGTTTTCACAAACGGTTTGCGCTAGAAACTGGATTGAACTTCGTGCAGCGGAACTACAATCTAGACATTCGTAGAGATTCAACTGCCGGCACCCCAACCTCTCCTGCTGGTTCTGGTTACACCAGCAAAACAGATTTTACCATTATAGGCTATGAGCATCCCATCAAATTGCTGGTATTTGTGCAATTAAGTAAGCACATTTTTATGAATGCTGCCGCAGGGTTGCAGCTCACTTTCTTCCCTTCGGATATTTTTACTTCTGATGAGAATTCGAGTAGCACCAATCAGTATTTCAAACATTCATCACTTAGACTTGGGTTTGATGGCAAACCAGGCAACGATGGTTTTATACATGGAGGAGCCGTTGCCAATCTTGGGTTTGAATACCGAACAAAAAAGATAGGTTTCTTTTATTTGGGCGGCACCTACCACATACCATTTGCAGACGTTTACAGCAGCAAATTTGGCTATTTTGAAGATGGCTACGCTTCTACAGCTCAGGAGGTAAGGCTAAACGGTAGTTACCTCACCTTTGATATTCGTTATTTCTTCCATTCGAAACCGATAGTAGCCAAGGAGCGGAAAAAGAAGAACAAGGCAGATAAACGTGATTTGCCTGAGGACTGAGTCTTTTTTTCGTACTAAACTCGACCATTCTTAATAACCTATGAAAACTAAACGTGACTCACGCAGTGTCTCCAGTTTACATTTACAGTCCGAAAAAAACATGAAATGAATAAATTTTACACTATTGCCTTACTTCTTCTTGTAGGGTCTGTCAGCGCTCAGAGCGTATTCTTGGAAGATTTCAATGCTTGCTCTCTTCCTGCAGGCTGGATCAACACTGCTGTGTTAGGCGATACGGTTTGGTCGTTTGGTAACAATTCGCTCGGTTCGCCTAATGGTAATGTAGATGGTAGTTGCATGGCTTACGTGCATGATGATGATTTGGGAAATGCATATCCTGCTGTGATTATGGACCTCGTATCACCAATTGTTGATCTTTCTAATTTAGACACAGCACAACTCAATTTCGATTACATTTTTGAAGATTTGGGTGCTTCTTATTTTGCTGTTGCTCTTTGGAATGGAGCTGATTGGGACACAGTATTCACAGAAAATACGGATCCAGGATGCTTTGGCTTCTTTCCTACTTGTGACCCAAGGAATGCATCCATCGACCTCAGCAATTACCTTATTGCTGATTTCCGAATGAAATTCATTTTTAGTGATGGAAATGGCTGGAACTGGTTTGTAGGACTTGATAATGTTTCAATCTATGTTCCACCAACAGTAGATGCAGCTGCCATTGCGGCACTTTCTCCTAGCAATGGTTGCGGTCTTGGAACTGAAACTGTTTCGTTCACCATTTACAATAATGGTATTGATGCTATTACTTCTGTTTCTGCTTCGTATGAGCTAAATGCTGCTACTGAAACGGAGACGTTCAGTGTAAACATTGCTTCTGGAGAAACAGAAACGCTAACCTTTACTGTTCTGGCTGATATAAGTGCTATAGGCACATACGATTTCGCAGCTTGGATAGAGGTTCTCGGAGATTTGGATGCTACAAATGACACAATTTGGTTCAGCGTTATTAATATTCCAGTAATCAGTGGGCTACCATACTCAGAGGGATTTGAATCCGGAGCTGGAGGCTGGATTTCTGGAGGAACTTCAAACACATGGGAACTTGGCGCTCCGGCAGGCACATTGATTGCTGCTGCTAATTCCGGTGTAAATGCATGGGTAACCAATTTAGATGGCGTTTATACTGTAAGCGAATTATCTTATGTAGAATCACCTTGCTTCGATTTCTCAAGCCTTAGCATTGACCCTGTATTCAGGTTTGCTCACATTTTTAATACAGAAAATTGCTGTGATGAAGGTTATGTTGAAATCTCGTTTGATGCTGGCACCACTTGGAATCGTTTAGGTTTGGCTGGTGAAGGAGAAAACTGGTATGATGACGCCTTCAACAATGAATGGGATGGAACTGGAGCAGCTACTGGTGCAACCATGTGGAGAACAGCAGAACACCTTTTAGATAATGCTGCCGGAGAAGGTTCTG
This sequence comes from Flavobacteriales bacterium, assembly GCA_041687875.1. Taxonomy (GTDB): domain Bacteria; phylum Bacteroidota; class Bacteroidia; order UBA10329; family UBA10329; genus UBA10329. The sequence continues at coordinate 5,838 of JBDNJH010000150.1, forward strand.
TTAAGCTCAGAATTGTATTCAGTTCTGATGGATCTATTCAAAATGAAGGATTTGGTTTCGATGATATTTCAATCTTCGAACAACCAGCAGTAAACGCTAGCGTTACCGAAATCCTTTCGCCTGTTAGCGGATGTGGTCTTGGAATTGAATTGGTAACGGTTGTAATAGAAAACACAGGAGATGACTTTCTGGTAGATTTCAATGTTGAATACAACGCAGGTGCTGGCGTTGTTACCGAACTGATTTCCGACACGCTGTATTCAGGCGAAATTGACACATTAACCTTCTCTGTTCCAGTTGACCTTTCTGTCATTGGTGCATATGATTTCGGTGCTTGGACAGCCGTTGTAGGAGATGGTGACCCAGGTAATGACTCACTTTTCACTACAGTAAATAACATACCTGTACTTTCTACTCTTCCATACCTAGAAGGATTCGAGTCTGGACCAGCAGGTTGGGTTACAGGTGGTGATTTCAGTTCATGGGAACTAGGAGACCCTGAGGGAGTATTCATCGATACGGCAAA
>JBDNJH010000151.1:0-7021 GCA_041687875.1 Flavobacteriales bacterium
ATTTCTGAAAGAATGAATAAGCGACCACTTCCTTTAGATTCCAAGTGATGAATACCAAATATGTGAAGGGTTGCTCTCAACTTCGGAAACGATACGTTCCATTTCATCAAGTACGCTTGGTTCAGAATCATACACGTCTCCCTGAAGTCGACCATGAATATCACTTCGGTCTGGCACCATTCCCCCTCGAATTGAGTTCATAATAAGTAGGATAAATGTATGATAAAAGAAAATCATTCGACTCTTTTATAGGTACTTTTAACCATCCAGAACATTTTTTCAACTGGGAATTACCCAAATGAAGTATAACATAGTTTTTTTATGTGGCCTCTATATAAGTTCTTACTTTCGATAAGTAGGAAATTGCGCACTGTTCTATCAACCATGGAATGAAAAAGAAAAACGCGTTCGAATTTGTTGTGATTGGTGGTGGTCCTGCGGGCTCCACTGTTGCATCTTATCTGGCAAAAGCCGGAAGGTCAGTTCTCATCATAGAAAAGGAATCATTTCCAAGACCGCACGTAGGGGAATCGCTTCTGCCATTCTGTTATGATATTTTTCAAGATCTTGGGGTTCTTAGTGCTATTGAGCAGACATTCGAGCGAAAGCCAGGTGTCCGGTTCAATGATCTTCATGGGAGACGATACTCCACGTCCTATTTTTCCCTTCATATTGATGGACCAGCCAGTCAATCCTTCCATGTCCGTAGGGACGAGTTTGACCAACTTCTGCTGCAGAACGCCCGCAAACTGGGAGTCAGCGTCAAGGAGCGGAACACCGTACTTAATGTAAGTTTTGAACATGATGGATGCAAAGTCATGTGTCGACCAGATGGAGGTGGGCCAGAGATTGAGATTACCACCAACTTCGTCATTGATGCCTCAGGCAGGTCTTCCGTTCTGGCCAAAAAGATGAATGCACGCAAGCCTGTTGAAGGCTTCAACAGAATAGCTTTCTCTGCCCACTGGGAAAACGCAACACGGGGTCATGGCCTAGACGAAGGGCTTCTGAACATATTTAAACTCGATGAGCCCCAGAAGAAAGGATGGGCGTGGATGATACCGATTGCACCGAACAGGGTAAGCTTGGGAGTGGTCATGGATTCTGCGCACGTTAAGAAGAGTAAGGAACTGATAAAAGGAGTGGGGTTTGCGGAGAGCCTGTATGAACGGGAACTGTTCTCATCGGAGTTGATATCGAAGATTCTATCCTCTGCTACCAGGGTAACTCCAGTCGATATCAACAGTGATTATTCATATTGGTCGGAAATTGGATACGGCTCCCAATTCGCATTGGTTGGAGATGCCTTCAAGTTTGTCGACCCGATGTTTGCAACAGGGGTTTTCATGAGCATGAAAAGCGCTCAGGTTTTAGGTAGGGCCCTAACCGCTGGGGACAGTCTAGATAATGCGTATGCTAAAATCCAAGAGGCATATGACCTGATTGAGAGGATGATTAGAATGTACTATGCCGATGATGCGTTCGATTTTCACGAATTGGAAGGTAGCGACCCTTCGGATTTCGGTAGGTCTAAATCTGTATTTGAGTTGGTCCACGGACTATTGGCAGGCGACCTGTTTGAAAAGGGGAATCATTACAATGAGTTCTTTGATACGCTTCAGGATCCAAAAACGTTGGCGAAGTATCATTTTCTCACAAGTAACCCATCTCCAGCCAATAGTTGCAAACACGCCTGAACTTTCAGAGCAAGATGCGTGTAGAGGCTCGGGTCGGCCGCTTATTCACATAACTTTAGCGAACCGAACCATTGACGCATGAAGACACTTCTTCTTAATCTTCCACACCGAACAAAGATCATCAGGCGCTACATGTGTTCGTACAATGCTCCAAACATCATGTTTCCGCCACTTGAGCTTTTGGCCTTAGGTGGCATTGTGAAGCATTGGAAAAATGGAGAGGTGAAATTGATCGATGCGATTGCTGAAGATCTGAACCTTGAAGAGGTTCAACATCGCATCGGGTCTTTCGCACCTGATGTGATCATTTCAATCTCGGGGTTTGAATGCTTTGAGGAGGATATGGAGGTCATTTCTAACATAAAGAAGAAGTGGCCTGCAACACCGTTTATCCTTTTCGGCCATTATGCAACGCTGTTTTGGGAGGAAATTATGGCAAGAATACCGATAGATTTTATTCTGTTGGGAGAACCGGACCTGAAATTTGAGAAGGTGTATGATTATCTGGAGAACGAAAAAACGCTTGAAGGGGCTGATGGAGTGGTCTTCAGGAAAGATAGAACGGCCATTACCAATGGGAATGACCATCGCATACCCGACCCGAACAAATTGCCCATGCCTGCTTATGAGTTGTTGAAACCTGGTCTATATCATGAACCATTCATGGAGAGGCCTTTCGGTATGATACAGACTGCAAGAGGATGTCCTTACCAATGTAATTATTGCGTGAAGTCATTCGGAACAAAATTGACCACCCTGCGTCCCGAGCGGATTATTGAAGAGTTGGTGTTTATGAAACAGCATCTTGGAATACGTTCCGTCCGGTTCATTGATGACACTTTTACCGCAATTCCCAAAAATGTGTTGCTCCTCTGTGAACTGATGGTAGCGAACAATTTGAATCTGACATGGTCTTGTCTCACACGACCAGATACTATTAACCGAGAACTATTGACGGCCATGAAAGCTGCCGGTTGCAAAAGGATCTTCTTCGGAGTTGAATCGGGAAGCCAACGCATTTTGGACCGTTACAACAAAGGGTTGGATGTGAAAAGCACGCTTCCGAACCTTCAGGCATGTCAGGAACTTGGCATTGAAACACTTGGCTGGTTCATGGTAGGCCAACCGGGAGAGACACGGGTCGACCTCGCCAGAAGTGTCTCTTACGCAAAACAGGCAAGATTCAACTATGTCCTGGTGAGTAAATTCATTCCGTATCCCGGCACACCTATCTTCAGTGAGCTTCGCGACCAAATAAACTTCTCCATTTTTCCTTACACTAATGAGTTCAAGGATAAGGTCAAGGAGCAGGAATATCAAGGATGGGAAAAGGAATTCTTCTTGCGTTATTATTTCCGTCCCGCGTATGTGTTCAATAACTTCAAACGGTTCATGGCTTCGCCAAAAGAGCTTGTCAAAAACGTGAAGAACTTATCGAAGTACCTGCTTCTTCCCGACAGGTCGAACAAGCGAAAGGATTTCGCCTGAACGAGGCTATCAATCATCCGATTCGGACGGGAACATAGATCAATAAATCGGTTGACCTTTGGCTTCCAACGGCTTGTTGTTCCCTGTCAATAAGCGGACTGTAAAGTCGGATTGGTTCTCCATAATATCGGGTCAGCGAAATATCGGCAGCATCAAGGTACTTCTGTACAAAATTCTGGTCTCGTTCCTCAATGATGAACACCGGCCTTCTGGAGTCCAGGGAACGTATTCTTGAAAGGTTGGCGCGGTTGAAATCATGTAAACGCCCTTTTTGACTGAGGACCTCCCCATCGAAGAAAACGGCCCGGAAGTACCACGGAGTGGCCGGAGAATATCCGCCACACAGGTAAACCAAACCGGGCAAATCGTAAAATGCCACAATCGGATACGGTGCTTTGACATGATTTTCCTGTAGGATGCGCTGCATGGTTTGAACAAAGGTTGCGGTGGCGCTGTCGAGAAGAATGACCTCATTTGGGCCTTGCACTGGAAACCTCTGGTCGGATTGAGTGGTGATTTGACGAAAAGGATACAACGATTGAAAGTATGTAAACCCGAAACAGGACAGGGCTACCAATGGCACGACCAGAAAGAAATTGGTCCTGTTGAGGATGATTGCGAAACCGACCATGCCATATATGGGAATCAGATAGGCGGATAGGCCGATAGTAATCACCGATCCGGTCCCGACCACGGCCACTAGTGGGATTAACGCCACAAGCAGAAGCCCCACAATACGTTTGCCAGAGAGCCCTGTTCTTAGAGTCCTATTCTCTAAAAGTGAAAACATGAGAACGCTCACCAACGGGAAAAACCAGAATGTCATTATTCCGGGACAATTGGAATAACCGGCCTCACAATAGTCCCAGGAACCATTGAAATATAAATATGCCGACCAGCCTCCCAGCAACGAGACGAACAGCGATGTCCTCACTATCGAGCTGGTCAACCTTATCAGGTTCAATGGCACAAGAATGGCCAATGGAACAGCAGCGTACCACGAAAGCCTCAGCAATGCGTTAGCATAGTCTTGAAGAATAACCCAAACAGGCTCCTTGTCAAATTGGATGATGTATTCAATGCCATCCAGATATTCCAGATACCAAGCCTTGGGGGAATATCCAATCAGTATGAAGAATGCCATGCACCCTGCCACGAGTCCCATCAAAAACTCGAGATAGACTTTCCGTTTGGCACGGACATAAAGCATGACGCAGATGAACAATAATACCAGTAGCAGCGCACTGGAGAACTTGTTGAAGAATTGAAACGAGCTCAGGAAACCCGAAGCAAACGGCAACGGAGACCAGATTTGCGCGGGTTTCCGAACCAGTGCCAGAACGCAGGTAGAAATTACAAGGGAAGAGCAGAGGAACGTGATGTCTCCATTGTAGAAGGTCAGGGAATAAGTGGTGGAATAAACGCCAAGTAGGCAAACGGCCACAAGAAACCCCCAACTTGTTCTTGAGCGGTTCTCGCTGGGAAGCAATTTGTTCAATAAGCTTCCGATGACCACGCCAATGACCACGTCAATCACAACTTTGAGTAGCCTAAGTGATATGATGTTCCATTTAATCCACGGGAAAATCCCAAGTAGTATTCGATGGAAATAGTAGAACGGATTCGGATCTTTCTCAGGGAATGAGAGCCAAAGCTGGTAAATCCCCTCATCTGTGAAGTCGAATCCACGGTTTATGGTCAGGAGTACGTAGTAAAGCTTAGCACCGAATACCAAGAGAAGAAGAAAGGTGACCATTCTTATCATCCCGGTCTGGTTTTCATTCCCCAGGCCCAACATCGAATGACATCATTTGTGATAATTCTTTATGCACCGGACTGATAGGCCTGCTCTTTTACCGGCCTTGTTGTGAAAAATGTCACTGCCATAGTCGTGGATCAAATTTCGAATATGCGCATGTTCTATTACAACGTCAGAGCTGGTCCACCAGAAGCCATAATGTCCGTAGTAAAAAAAGGTCCCGTCATAATAGCGCATTCCTCCGGGTCTTCCGTCAAAACCACTTTCGTTGGTGCCTTTTCCACCATCGAGCCATCCTTCTGTGCTTTTCAGTTTGTCGCCAAGATCACCATCGAGCGTTCTTTCCAACCTGTTCCAATCCTCGTCTGTCGCAACGTGCCAACCTAAGGGTGCAATTCCGCGTGGATCTTCTATCGCAAAGAAGTTGTAAAGCTTACCGGAAAACAGACCCAAGCATTCATTATCGAGGTAGTAGCACCATGCGGGTTTGCCCTCTATTCCGGCTCTAAGCCACTCTTCTGCCGTTCGTGCCTGAGGGATGAGATCACCGTTGAGGAACGTGTCCGTCTCCAGATTGTTTTTCATCCATACCTGATTGCCTATCTCCACAGCTTCTAACTTCTGCCAAGAAGGGGCGCTGGAATGATGTATTTTGGGCAGGGACTGATAGGTTTCCTCCAAACATTCGATTGCCACCACTCCAGCGTGTTCAGGAGCATTTTGTCTACATGCGAGTAGCAAGGACATGGCGAGCACCAGAAGAACCGTACTGTACATCCCCAAAACTCTTGAAAATCCTGTAAACATTCTATTGTTTTTGTGGAAAAGTACGCATTCATCCGATATATTGTCAGTTGCTCGCATACATGAAAGAACTGGTAGATTCAACCACCTAGTGCAAAAGTGAACTTGTTATTTTTATCTTTTGCACTCCAAGCATTGAAAACCGTAAAATGTGTTGGTTTTAGTCAGAGAACATTACGATTCAGAACGCACATAATCGCTTACTTACATACACGAAAGAACCTGTCCCGGTGTCCAGCCTTCTCCTGTCAGTCCCTTACCTGATCGTAGTTTTGAAATCGCCTCCTGCTCAAAGCTCTGGTAATCAAATTCTTCACTCTTTTTCTTTTTCATGTTGTCAAATTAATTGGTTCATTTTCAATTTGACACACTTTTCGGAATACTCTCCTACGTTGCTCCTAAAAGCTCTTTAAAAGCTTCCTAGTTGCTTTCTAAAGTCTATTTCATACACAGTAAACCATACCAAACAGAGAGTGAACCATACCAAACTCATGCTAAAAGCTACCTAAAGCAAGCTAAAGGCTATAAAAACCATATTGAATGCGCTCTAAAAGCATCTTGAAACCCATTTTTAGCACAAAATACCCTGTAATATGAAAATTCTGAGCGTAGAAGAGGCCGAAGGTCTTGAGCCATTGGGCAAAGGCAGATTTACCTGGTTGTATTCGGATTTGAGCTTGCTCAAAGTAGGGGAGGGCTTAGTTATTTCCTATACCGACTGGAAAACGAATACTACACCCTATGCCACCATCCGTAAGGTGGCCAAAAACCTAAATCGCACTTTCAATTACGGCCGCCACCCTGATGGTAGCGGATGGTTGGTGAAAAGGGCGGGGTAAGCGCTACTTTATTCGTTTGAAGAATCAGCGGTCAGCTTTACTGACACAAATACCTTTTTACCCGTTTTTGGATCTATAAAAAAGGCGTTTTGATAGGGGTCATGCGTTAGCGCACGTAGCTTAGTAATGGCATCAGAAAAGGTGAGTTTTTCTGATAGGTCAATTTCGCAAAGCGCATTGTAATCCTTCTTCAAATTTACATTTCCTTCTTGGCTCGCTGGATGCGAAACGTATTTGTAGTCAATAATGCTGCGCAGATGCTGCTGCAATAATCTTACTTCGGCTTCTAGTACGCGATTATAAGCCGATTTACTTGTGTCCCAAGCAAAAACGTCAACCTGTTCTTGTGCGATGATGTTGCCGTGGTCTAGCTGTTCGTCAATTTCGTGAATGGTGGCACCAAGGGGTAAGCCATTAAGAATGCCGAACACCTG
>JBDNJH010000019.1:0-11302 GCA_041687875.1 Flavobacteriales bacterium
CTATCAGCGAACCGTCTGCAAACGCAACTTCTCCCAACGATTCCCATCGGTCCCTTTCCGCCCCGTCATTCTCTCAAACGTTCTGCCAATAACCACAATCTGCCTTGCCAATGGCTGTTGCCATTAATAACTGGTTTTGGTCTTGGCTGCTCATGCCACTTTCCACAATATTACCTTCTATAGCTTCAATGTATTTTCTAATACCGAAAGTAGGCGTAGAATGAATGCCCTCCAATAACTGAAAGATGAAATATTCCTGACGACTGCCATAATTGAGACCACCTCCTGCCTTGGCATTTATGTAGCCATTCATCGCATCTTGTATAATAATGCTGATCTCGAGGTCGCTTACGGTGCTAAGACTGGTGGGCTGAATAGGAATAGGCGCAGCGGTACCAGCACCTCTACCTTATACGGTATTGATATAATCAATGGTGGCATCAACTATTTGGTCAACACTCACAGTGGTGCTTCCGCCACCGCCCGAAGAACTCGAAGAACTCGAGCTTGATGAACCACCACTGATGGCATTGATGACATAATTGAGCCCGGCCTTGTGCTGTTGACCTAGGATGCTGAAGGGATTGATGACGTTGGACATGGGAATCGTTTATTGATTGTAACAATAAAAATTAACTACAAACTAATCGTGTTTTGTTTCACACAAGTCGTCCTGCGGAAGACTTGCGCGAGCAGGGTGATACACATCACGTCAAGCTGTTACCTACATCCGCAATTGTTGGTTTTCGAGTGTCTATTCCGATGATGATGGAAGTTAGGATATTTGTTGCCATAAAGAGCATGAAATACCGTATTGCCTGCAACATTTACGTTCACATCGGGAAATCCAACAGAGGCAATGGTACAACCTCCGGCTCGTGGAGCCCCTCCGTTGCAAGCAGTGCTCCAATCAATGTTCGGGTCATTTGGGTTTGAAGGAGCATCCGCACCTTCGCAGCAGAATGTATTTCCTGCGCCATCCTGAAATTCTAACGACATGGTTTATGAGTTTAAAGGTTAATGTTTCGAATCAGTAAGTTCATTGTATCTGGCAACATACTCTATCAAAGTGAGTTTTTCTCCGTTTTCAAAGCATAATACACCGCCCCAGTCCCATTTGCGTTTTTCCAAGACAATGAATTCGGCCTCTGAATTGTAAATCAGGCGGTCTATATGCAGACCAATTGCGGTTTCTTCAATTATTACTTCGTTTATCAGATCCGGATATTTCTGATGTAGCATCTCCTGATACTGAGCATCTCCTGATACTGAGCATCTGCCATTTGGGAAAAATCCACATACCAGTCATATTTCTTAAGACCCTCTGCATCCTGAGCTTTTACATTCATACCCAGCAGGATAATTACTGCAACTATCTTGAGAAGATAAAAGCCCCATGAACAAACTGAGGTAAAGAATTTTTGAATCATCGCTTTATGTATTACGCGAACAGGAAGGTGTCTGAATGCTTCTGATCTTCTATTGCCTCTTATGGTTCTATTAAATTAACGGTTTAGTTTAATAGTGTCCTATCTCTTCAAATGAACTAATTGCCGCGCAGCCACGCTCCCATTACAATCCGTAAGGGTAACGGTGTAATTCCCCTGTGGCAGATGCCCTGTGGAAATGGTGGTCATATTGCTCTGCATGTTCTTCTGTTCTACCATTCTGCCATTGGCATCGTAGAGTTGGATGAGTCCGACACAGCCCTGCGAGGCCTCCTTCCAAGTGATCTGTAGTTCTTCATAGGCGGGGTTGGGGTACATGCTGAGTTCGAGAGGGTTGGCCTCGGAAATGCCTACGGAGGAGGCAATCTCTACGAGCCAAAAGTCACGAACACCTCGATTCACCTCCGTCTTATCACCACTTATTCCAGACAATGAATATCCCAACAATACAAAATGCCCTTCATCCAGTTCAAACCCATCCATTGCAGCGTCAATACTATCTCCACCAATAGTTGCCTGCCAAACCATTGCCCCTAAGCTATCCACAATTATGGGCCAGAGGTCGTATCCACCTTTCGAATCTTCAATTTTCTCAAAGGAAGCATCTGATCTGGACGACCCGAACACCATGAGTCGATTTTCTGAGATCAATCTAGTCTTGGCGAAAAAGCTCTCATAGGAATCACCTCCGATCGTACGGTCCCAACGGATGTTACCGTTCAGATCAAGGCAGGTAACCCAATAGTCACCTTGACCGCGTTGATCCTCAGACTTGGTGCCAGACGCATTTGAATGTGAAAGCATGGTTGCGAAAATGCGATCCTCATCTGTAGTCACGGCTCCGTATGTCTCCTCAGATGTTCCGCCTATGGTTCGGTCCCAGACCGGATTCCAATCTGAATCCAATGCTATTAACCAACCGTCCATGACACCTTCATTTCCGAAACGTTCTTCCGTCTTATCTATTCCTGTATTGGAATCTGAACTTCCAAAAAGCAGAACGTCACCATTGGAACTAAGTGAAACACTAGTCAAACTGTCTATGCGCCCACCCCCATACGATCTGTCCCATAACTTATTCCCGTCTCCATCAATGCAAACAAGCCAATAATCGGAAAGTCCTTTCAGGGCTGCGGTACGATCTCCCGAAATTCCTGATCTGGATGCCCCACCAAGAAGAAAAGTGCCATTGTCCAAAGCCAGAACATCAGAAAGAAAATCCGCTTGGCCTCCTCCATACGTATGTTGCCATACTTCATTTCCATCGGAGTCAAGCCGGAGTACCCAAAAATCAGATTCCCCGTTGTTCGGAGCGGTTTTGTCGCCCGAAATATTAGAGGAGGAACTTCCTGCTACAAGCATATCCCCATTGTCGGCAATTTCCATGACTACCGAAAGAAGGTCTAAATCATCACCCCCATAGGTCCGTTGCCAAATCTCATTGAGTGCAGGACTAAACTTAATCATCCAATAATCCTGCATTCCCCTATTGTCATCGGTCTTGTCTCCACTTATGGCTGATCTGGAATCTCCACAGGCCAAAAAAGAGCCATCTCCGAGTAGAACCATATGTTTTCCGTAATCATCACCCGATCCGCCATAGGTTCTTTGACCTACTAGCGTGATACTCTGAGCATCTGCTGGCTGCACTATCGTGCAGCAAAAAAAAATCCGACTAACCACGCAATAAGTAAATGTGATTGCGGCTTCATTTCACTATGATGTTGCAGAGTTACTCCTTCGCCCACGTAACACCGGATATAGTGGACGGGTTATCTGTAGAATGTCTTTTACCTCAACTGGTATAGTTGCATACTGAGGCCATTCATCGCTGTCTATTCCTGAAACGGTGACCCGCCCAATAACATTCCCATTGGGGTTTCTGTTCCAGTTCACCAATGGAGAAACGTTAAGAGGGGCATATAGATTGAAATCTGAATAACCGGTACCTGCCATTACGCCAAAGAAGCCAATACCTCCTCCGATAGCACCTCCAATTCCAGCCAAACTCACCTGATAGGAAGACCATGCACCCGCAATATCTGCACCCATCCAACGTCTAGCTACATCATCTGGATTTGTAGTCGGCAGTCCTGGAAGAACCTTCTGATACTTGCTGCATCCTGCAAACACCATCATAATGGCAAGAAGAACGATGGCCGAATGTGCCTTTTTGAACATGGTCGCAAAGATAGTTTTTTGAATCACGTGGCATGAACGGATGTTTTGGGGGTTTATTAGGATTGGATTCATTGGTTTTTCAGAACAAGCTTCCTCTCCCTGTTTGCTGCGTTTAGGCAACATGCGTCTCCGATTTGACAGCTTGGTTATCTTCACCCCATGAAGAGATTCCTCTTTCTGTTTGCAATGGGCTTGTTCGGTTGGTTGGCACCGAGTGTGGCACAGCCTGTCTTTCAGAACCCTTCGTTTGAGGGGGCGCCAGTTGCTGGTGCTGCGCCTCCGGGCTGGTTTATTTGCACGGGTTCGCCCGATGTACTTCCTGGTTTTTGGGGTACCACACAAACACCTTCGCATGGTAACAGTTTCCTCGGATTCCATCATGAAGAGTCGGTAGCTGCCAATTTCACTGGTGGAATCGGTTCGTGCAGTCAGATGACGTTTGAAATGGATGTGAGCATCGTTCCGCTCAATCTTCCAGGCAATTCTTATTGGATGAGCAACAACCAAGGCGTGAATCCGGGATATATCTGCATCTATGGCGGCTACTCGAGCTGCGATAATTCCGAACTACTATGGCAATCGCCCCTCATTACGAATGTACTAACGTGGGAAACGCTGCTTATCACTCTCAACCCATCTCAGAATTACACCTATCTAAACATCGTTCCGTGCGTCAATCCGCAAGGAACCTATACCTATTTCGGTATCGACAATATTGTAGTAATTGACCAGAATCCATTAGTAAATCCGATTCCTGATCAAGCGCATTGCGAAGGTGAAGACATAGCCATCGACCTTACGGGTGGCTATTCTTCAGGTGCCGCTTTCGCTTGGACGGGTCCGAATGGTTTTACGAGCACCGATGAGGACATCCTGATAACCAATGCAGCTCTTTCAAATGGTGGTCAGTATACGGTGGTTGTGACAGACAACGGATGTGCGAGTGAACCGATGAGCACACAGGCCACGGTGGTCGATTGCACGCCCAATGTGACCTGCAATTTGATTTGCAATACGGATTTTGAAGATCAACAGGTAATCACTGCAGGAAACTTCACCTTGGTCAACCATAGTAGCGTCCCTTGCTGGAGCACCACCGCATCCGACCAACAGGTTGAGGTGTGGGGAACGGGCTTCAATGGGGTGCCAGCGTATTCGGGCAATCAGTTCATCGAACTCAACGCTAATTTGGTTTCCACCATCTATCAGGATTTTCAGGCGTTGCCAGGAAGTACGGTTGATATTTTCTTTGCACATCGCGGTCGTTCGGGAACGGATGTGATGAGCGTGAGTGTCGGACCGCTTGGTGGTCCTTATACCAATCTTGGCACTTTCTCCACCGGAAATACGGCATGGATGTACTATACGGTCAGCTATACTTTCCCTGCCATTCCGCAGGTAGATTATTCGTTGCGATTCAATTCCATTTCTGCCGCAGGCGGAAATCCGGGTGTGGGTAATTTCTTGGATGATATTTCCATCATTATGCCTCAGATTGTGGTCGATGCTGTAGTAAGTGAACCTACTTGTCTCGCAAGCTCCGATGGCACCATTGAAATCACCGTCAGTGGTGGAACGCCACCTTACAATGTTCTTTGGGATGCGCCCATTTCTTCTTCAAACACCCAAGTAACGAACCTGAGTGAGGGAACTTATAGCTATAATGTTACCGACTTGTATGGATGCATATTTGACGGAGATGTTACGCTGATACACCAGTTTGTAGCTAACCAATCAACTGCAACCCCTGTCATCTGTCAGGGGGAAGAATATGTGCTTCCTGACGGGCAGATTACTACCACAACAGGAACGTATGTAGTCACGATTTCCACCGTAAATGGCTGCGATAGCGTTATCACCACCAACCTGACGGTGAATCCAACCTTTGCATTCAATCTAAATCCATCCATTTGCGATGGAGAAACTTTCCTGCTTCCTTCGGGAGTTAGCGTTGGAACTGCTGGAACATATTCAGACACGCTTCAAACCATTTTGGGTTGTGATAGCGTGATATCCACCAACTTGACCGTAAATCCATCGCCTGTTGTCAATCTACCTGCATCCATCTGCACGGGTCAGAGCTACTTGGCGCAAGGAGCGTTGCAGACCACATCTGGAACCTACTACGATACGCTGACGACTGCTTTCGGATGCGATAGCGTCATCATCACCGATTTGGCCATCATTCCAATGCCCATTCATACCATAGATACATTGGCGTGTGTAGGTGATTCCGTCTTGACTGCTGGTTATTGGAAATCCGTTCCTGGATCTTACAACGATACCCTGCAAACCGCTTTAGGATGCGATAGCCTTGTAATTACAAATCTTTCTAATCACCCCCAGCCTACCGCTGCTATTTCGGTTACTAATTCCTGTTTGGATGAGCCTCTTATGGTGAATGATGCTTCAATCATTTCGGGCGGAAGCATCACGAGTTGGTCTTGGGATTTTGGCAATGGAAACACATCGCTGCTTCAGCAACCTTTGCCGCAGAATTATCCATCAGCAGGAAATTACACGCTTGGCCTTGTTGTCACTTCCAATAATGGATGTATTGATTCAACCGAAACCGTGGTTGAAATCTACCCGCTTCCAATTGTACTCTTCGCCTTCGATAGTGTGTGTCATGGTTTGCAGATTCAGTTCACCGACCAATCCACAGCTGTTGGAACCTACTCTCTTACACAATGGAGTTGGCTGTTCAGCGATTCGCAGACTTCATCTCAGCAAAATCCTCAGGTAACCTTTGCAAATCCTGGTTCTTATAGCTCACTGCTCACCATCACCAATAGTGCTGGCTGCAAGGCCGATACCATGCTTGGAGATGCACTCGTGTATCCAAATCCTGATGCTGTTATTCTTCAACCCTTGGGTCATTGCCTTTATGATACCGTTTCATTCTTCGAAGCGGCTACTGTGGATGGACAATGGGGCGATGCAATCATTTCCTATTCATGGGAGTTAGAATCAGGAACCACTACTTCACTTCAGAGTCCAGCACATGTTTATGAGACTTCTGGAGTTCATTCCGTTCAACTTACGGTTGAAACAGCCAATGGATGTACGGATGTTGCCACGGCAACGGTGGAAACCTATGCTAGACCAGAGGTGGCGTTCAGCCTTTCGGATTATGAAGGCTGCGAACCGCTTTCGATTTACTATCAGGATGGAAGTACGATTGCCAGTCCGTATTCAGTTACTTTTTGGAATTGGGAATTAGGTAATGGTGAGATTAGTAATGTGGCACAACCTTCATTCACGCACATGTATAATGGTGCTGATGGCATTTTGCCAGACACGCTTGATGTTGCACTCTCTGCTGCTTCGGCCCAAGGTTGCGCATCGCTTGATACCGCCCGGTCAACGGTTTTGGTCTATCCTCTACCGAAAGCGGCATTCACTTCTGATAGGAATGAAGCTACCATGGTGAACCCTACCATTCAGTTCATTGATGGTTCTTCGGAGAATGTCACTAATCGGCATTGGGCATTTGGCGATGGACAAATCTCGTCTGTGGTCAATCCCGAATACGCCTACAACGACACGGGGCGTTACCTAGTAGAACTAAACGTGCTTACAGCCTATGGCTGCGAGGACGAAACGACTGGCGAAATAATCATCTATCCTCATTTCTCTTATTACGTTCCGAATAGTTTTACACCAAACGACAATAGAATCAATGACCGTTTCCGTGGTTTTGGGGAAGGATTTACCAATGAGATTATGTACATCTATAACCGTTGGGGCGAAGAAATCTACTACAATGCCGCAGGGCAAGGATGGGACGGCACCTATAAAGGAAAGCAAGTGGAACTTGCGGTGTATGTTTATCACATCAGTGTGACCGATTGGGAAGGAAATGTCCATCACTTCAGAGGGCATTTGAGTTTGTTGAGGTAAATATTGGGTAGCAAGACCTAACAGATTTTTGAAACCTGTTAGGTCTCGAAAGGCTATTCCCCCTTACTTTCGGCCAACAAATCTCACCATGATCCAATTCATCACAGAAATAGTTACCCAATTTGGAGGCCGCTACTTTGGCAGCGAAGCGGAAAAGAACGCACAGCTTTACACCAAAGAAGTATTAGAGCAATATTGTGATACGGTTGAACTGATGCCGTTTGATTCTGCATTGGAGGCGCATTTTCAATCATTGAAGTTGTTTTGCGTGGTTTATATGTTGGCGTTGGCAGTTTACTTTATCAATGTGCAGGCAGCAGCCATCCTTGCCGTTATCAATGCGGTGCTTTTCTTTGGGCATTTCGTTACCTATAGGCATTGGTTAGATTTCCTTTGGAAAAAGAAAACATCTTATAACGTTATAGGAGATATTGAACCTACGGGTGAAGTGAAATCCACGCTCATTTTTGCTGGGCATATTGATAGCGTGAAGGAATTTAAATGGTGGTTTAAGCTAAAACATACGGGAGCCATTCTGTCTGTTGTAGCAGGTTTTCTGTTTCCGCTGTTGGCGGTATTTCTAGTGGTGACTATGTTTGTTTCGGGTGGTTGGATTTTCTATGGCTGGCTTTTCTTCGTATTGCTCTCCCCTATTCTCATTGTCTATTTTGATATGCACGGAAAGGAAGTGGTGCATGGCGTAAACGATAATCTGACGGGTGTTGCCATGTCGGTAGAAATGGCAAAAGTGTTTTCAGCGCAACGAATGAAACACACGCGCATTCGGTGCATCAGTTTCGGGTCTGAAGAAGCTGGATTACGGGGTGCCTGGGCGTATGCGAAGAAGTATAAACAGCAACTGCTGGACGAAAAAGCGTTGCTGCTAAACATCGACTCCATCAAGGATTTGGAACATTTGGCCATTGCAACACGCGAAACAAACACATTGGTTAGATACGATAATGCGCTTATTTCGGAATTGAAACAAGCGTTCGATGCTGAGGGAGTAGCAGTGAAAACGCTTCCGTTTGACATTGGTGCATCTGATGCATCGGCTTTTAGAATTCAAGGTTTGCCTGCGCTCTGCGTAATCGGACTTCGCACCGATACACTTGACCATACCTATCACACACGGCACGATAACCTCAATAATCTGGATGGAACAGCGATGGAAGCACTGAAAAAAGTGCTGGTACATTTTATTCAAGAAAGGGACGGAAAGTAATCTTTTACCGCTATTCGTACGTGATAGTTAAAAACTTTCGAGTCGGTCAATTCCGTAGAAAAGGCGAACAAATACCTTTGCCTCCACCATTACTAATAGACTAGATGGATATTTTTGAGCGTATAAAGAACAACAGAGGCCCGCTTGGTGCGCATGCCAAAGAAGCACACGGCTATTTCACGTTTCCGAAGCTGGAAGGTGAGATTAGCAACCGAATGATGTTCCGAGGAAAGGAACGATTGGTTTGGAGCCTCAACAATTACCTCGGATTGGGAAACCATCCTGAGGTTAGAAAAGCAGATGCAGATGCAGCCCGCGATTGGGGCATGGCCTACCCGATGGGTGCGCGGATGATGAGCGGACAAACCAACTACCACGAGCAGTTAGAGCGAGAATTGGCTGATTTCGTGATGAAAGAGGATTCCTACTTGCTCAACTTCGGTTATCAGGGAATGGTATCTGCCATTGATGCGTTGGTCAATCGGCATGACGTTATCGTTTACGATTCTGATTCGCATGCTTGCATTTTGGATGGTGTGCGCTTGCATATGGGCAAGCGTTTCGTTTATACTCATAACAATATCGAAAGTCTAGAAAAGCAATTGCAGCGCGCCACCAAATTGGCCGAAGCGCAAGGCGGTGGCGTTCTGGTCATTACCGAAGGAGTTTTCGGAATGAGCGGTGTTCAGGGAAGCCTGAAAGACATCATTGCATTGAAGAAGAAATACAGCTTCCGCTTGTTTGTGGATGATGCCCATGGTTTCGGAACACTTGGAAAAACAGGAGCTGGAGCTGGAGAAGAACAAGGTTGTCAAGACGGTATTGATATCTATTTCGGAACCTTTGCCAAAAGCATGGCCAGCATTGGCGCTTTTGTGGCTGGCGAGGCAGATGTGATTGATTTTTTGCGCTACAACATGCGTTCGCAAATATTTGCCAAGAGTTTGCCAATGCCAATAGTTATTGGTGCACTAAAGCGATTGGACCTACTAAAAAGCAGTCCTGAGCTAAAAGAGAAACTTTGGACAATTGTTGATGCTTTACAAGATGGATTGAAGAAAGCAGGCTTTGATATTGGAGACACACAATCGTGCGTAACGCCTGTTTATCTCAACGGAACGATTCCAGAAGCAACAGCCTTGATTGTTGATTTACGTGAGAACTACGATATATTCTGCTCTATGGTGGTTTATCCTGTGGTGCCGAAGGGAATCATTCTTTTGCGACTGATTCCAACTGCAGTACATACGCTGGAAGATGTAAATTACACGATTGAAACATTTACTAAAATCAGGGAATACCTGACGGCAGGAAAATACAACACAGACAAAATTGTTACTACGATATAACATGAAAAAGCTCCGAATCCTCATTCCAACCGATTACTCCATGCTTGCCCGAAAGGCGGCTGAATACGCAGTTTCGTTATCATCAAACATTGACGCGGAATACATTCTGCTTCATTGCGATAACGTTCCAAGGCCTGCTTACGCATTCGTGAATAAGCTGGAAGATTTGCTTCGTGCCGAATCAATGAAAACGGGGAATGAACTGGCAGAATCGATTCGTAAATCAACAGGAAGCACTGCCAAAATTAGTTGCGATATGGTACATGGCGATCCCATCGAAGTATTGGAAACGTATAGCCAAGAGCACAAAATTGACCTGATTGTGATGGGAACCAAAGGAGAGTCAGTTATTCAGAACAAAATATTCGGTTCTGTTGCTGCTGGTGTACTGGAGAATGTTTCCTGCCCGACCATCTTCGTTCCTGCAAACGCTGATACGAGCAAAAAACCTGAGAACATTGCCTTTGCCACCGACCTCACCAATATTGATGAGGAAATTGAGGAATTGATCTCGTTTGCTCAGTTCTTTAATGCAGCCATTCATGTAGTACATGTTTATCCAGATATGATTGACCCAAGCACGTTTGATGAAGAAGCTACCAAGTTGGAACTGATTGCCAGTTCAAGCTATCCGCAGATCACGTTCAACGCGGTGATGGATTCGGACATCATTGCTGGTCTTGACAAGTTTGTTGATTCCGACCATCCTGATATGATAGCCATGTTCACGTACAAAACTGGGATATTGGAATACCTTTTCAATACCAGTTACACCGAAGAAATGACCATGCACAGCAAAACACCTTTGCTGATTATGAGGAAGAAATAAGACCCTATAAAAACGGAAGGTCTTTTCAATTAGAAAGGAAACACCTTCTCTTCTGGAATTTGACCGATAATGAATCGGAGCGCTTGTTTCTGAATACTAAACGTGGCTGGCCCCATTCCAACAAATTCGCCATCGGCCTCTATGTAATCTGGCTTATCGGTTCTTTCAATCTCAATCTTTGAGGTTCTGAAAGATGTAATCTTTGGATTCTTGAAGATGGTTCCAGCCCGCAGCTTCGGATAATCTTTGAGAACCGTCCACTTTGACATATTCTCAAAAACAGTTACGTCAAGCAAACCATCTGTTGGATTAGCAAATGGCGCAGGAATCATTCCGCCACCGTTATATCTACAAATGGCAACACACA
>JBDNJH010000152.1:0-32936 GCA_041687875.1 Flavobacteriales bacterium
AAGGGGCAACTGCCGTGAGCGAAAGCAGTTTGGAGAATGCGTGTCGGTTTGTTCTCTCTTTGCCCAGGGGCTGCACGATGCCCGAAAGTGATGCAGATACTGATGGGGAAATCAATCTTTCTTGGATAGGGGAAAAAGGACATCGTCTGTCTTTGAGTATTGGTTCAACAGGTCGTATTTCCTATGCTTTCAGAAAAGGAGTCCGCAGGCTTAATGGGACAGTTTGGTTCACAGAGCGGATAAATGAAGACATTTTGAGGCTTATTCTCACCTTTTAAAAATATATCAGGATGAGTCTCCCTTCTGGACTTCCTGAAATAGTAGCGAGCAATGAATCTATTGCTCGATTCGCTAGACACAGCACGCAATATTTTAAGCAAGACCCCAAGCGAGCAAAAGGCACTTTATTCGACCCAGTAAGAGGTGCTACGGCTCTTTCTGTGTCCAGAGTTTCAACTCTTGGACATGAGGCAATCAGAGAATTGGGCGCATCGGTCGTGGCAAAGGCTAGGAACACGTTGAAGGGCTGGTGTACACTACCTGTTGAAACCGTTCGAAAGACAAAGGTTGTGAGGTTGAATGTGATTGCTGAAGAATCTGGAAACAACTATTATCATGCTCATATTGAACACTTCCCATTAGAAAAGTCGCTGCTACTTGAGTTACGGGATGAGCTGGCAGAAATGGCCTCTGATATGATTTTGGTTGATTCCTGAGGGAATTTTTTACTCGCGTGAAGTCGGCATGGCACGGATATGTTTGCTACGCTCACTGGATTTTTCTCGCAAACCAGCCTGCCGGCAGGCAGGGGCGCGGAGACGCAAAGGTTCGCTACGCTCAGGGAATAGAACGCTGATAACACGGAAAGCGCGGATTGTTGCGGATGTGTTTGAGAATGAGAAGAGTATTCTGAATTTTATGATTTTAAAGGCAGGGTGGCGCACGCCCTGCCTTTTTTACTTTTGCACTCGCCTGAAAATGGCTTTTGTCTGCCAATTTGTCCCAAGTTGGGCTAAGGCAGATTATTTGATAGTGTCGGCAGGTTGATGGAAACGTCATAAATTGGAAATCTGTAATACGAAAAACGAAATTCGAAATGGGAAGTAAGAAGGATGAAGAGTTGAATGCTCAGTGGCCGACAGACGAGGTTGAAAACGAGGGATCAGTGAATCAGGATGGAACTGAAGGACCGATAGAAAATGCCGACCCGCTCGAAGTGTTGCAGGAAGATTACAAAGCACTGAATGATAAATATCTGAGATTGTATTCTGATTTTGAGAATTTCAGAAAGCGAACTACCAAAGAACGGATTGACTTGCTGAAGTCGGGAGGCGAAGACATTTTCAAGTTGCTTATTCCAATACTAGACGATTTTGAGCGTGCTCGTGCCAACATGGAAATGGCTACGGACGTTCCAAGCGTAAAAGAAGGTGTGGAGCTCATTTACTACAAATTGGTGAAGGAATTGGAAAACAAGGGATTGAAGCCAATGGAAACCAAAGGCGAAGTGTTTGATTCAGAAATTCATGAGGCAATCACGCAATTTCCAGCACCAACCAAAGACCTAAAAGGAAAGGTGGTTGATGAATTGGAGAAAGGATATTACCTGAACGATAAAGTGATACGGTTTGCCAAGGTGGTGGTAGGCTCGTAAGGACAGAAATATGGCAAAACGAGACTATTACGAAATACTTGGCATTAACAAAAGTGCCGATACTGCTGAGATAAAAAAGGCTTATCGCAAGATGGCCGTGAAGTTTCATCCTGATAAAAATCCGGATGATGCGAGTGCTGAGGCCAAGTTTAAGGAAGCGGCAGAAGCCTATGAAATACTGAGCAATGCCGACAAGAAGGCGCGCTACGATCAATACGGTCATGCCGGAATGAGCGGTGCTGGTGGTTTCGGTGGTGGAGGCGGCTTCAGTGGAGGCGGCATGAGCATGGATGACATCTTTAGCCAGTTCGGAGATATTTTTGGAGGCAGCAGAGGCGGAGGCGGTTTCGGAGGTGGTTTCGGTGGAGGAGGAAGACGGGTCAACAAAGGCTCCAATCTTCGCGTTCGTGTAAAACTGAATTTGGAGGAAGTTGCCAACGGTGTCACCAAGAAATTGAAGGTGAACAAGTATGTCGGTTGCACAAAATGTACAGGAACTGGTGCAGAAGACGGAAAAATGAACACCTGCCAAACGTGTGGTGGTCGTGGTCAGGTTACTCGCGTAATGAACACACCTTTGGGACAAATGCAAACTGCAACCACTTGCCCATCGTGTAGCGGACAAGGACAGACCATTACCAACAAATGTACAAGTTGCTACGGTGATGGTGTTGTGAAAGGCGAAGAGGTAATTGAAGTGAAAATTCCTGCTGGTGTGGGGAATGACATGCAGCTTTCCGTACGAGGAAAAGGAAATGCAGGAGCAAAGAGTGGTGTTCCTGGCGATCTAATCGTGTTGGTGGAAGAAGAAGAGCATCCAGAATTGAAGCGTGATGGAACTGATTTGCACTACGAACTCTACATCAGTTTTGTGGATGCCGCTTTAGGAACTTCCGTTGAGGTTCCTACCATCGAAGGAAAGGCTCGCATTAAAGTGGAACCTGGAACGCAGAGTGGAAAGTTGTTGCGCTTGCGCGGAAAAGGACTTCCTGATCTCGATTATGGAAGAAAAGGTGACATCTTAGTTCATGCGAATGTTTGGATTCCGAAGAAGCTTTCGAAGGACGAAAAGGAAGCCTTGGAGAAAATGAAAGATTCCGAGAATTTCCGACCTGATCCATCCAAAGGCGAAAAGAGTTTCTTTGAGAAGATGAAAGATTATTTTTATAATTAGCGACCCCTCCTGACCTCCCCGAAGGGGAGGGAATTTGAAAATGGGGCGATGTGCAATTTGCGATTGAAAGAATGCTTTTCCAACATTAACTCATTATCTCATTAACCCATTATCCCATCAACCCAATCCCCTTATCTTTACAATATGTTTTCAGAAAAGGAGATAAAGGAGAAGCTTAAATTGCTTTTGTGGGACACGCCAGCTACGGCTGATGATGCCTATGAGTTGTTGATGAACGACACACCCTGCCGCATCAGCAAGCACAACCTTTATCAGAAGATATTGAACACGTTTCCTTGGTTTACGGTACTCAAAATCATCCCGAAGGAAAAGATTCCGTATGCCATGAGCCAAGAAGTGTTGCAGGGTCTTTTTCCAAGAAACTTAAGGGAGAATTATTTCAATGCCAGACGTTTCATATTACAATAAACTTTATCCATTACAGGATGCCGCACTAGAAGTGTTGAAAGGCGTTACCTCGTTTTATCTGACAGGCAGGACTGCGGTCAGTCGGTTTCATTATCACCATCGTTATTCAGAAGATCTCGATTTCTTCATGAACCATTCGAAGGATTTTCGTGATGAGGCGAAAAAACTTATTGCGGCATTGGAATCAGGATTTTCCAATGTGCAAGTGATCATGGACATGGAATCGTTTTTCAGAATATTCGTAACGGATGAGAATGGAACAGTTCTGAAGGTGGAACTGATAAATGATGTGGGATTCCGTTATGGAAAACCGAAAGATGATGTCAAGTATCACCTGATTGATATTCCAAGAAATATTCTGTCAAATAAACCGTGCGCCTTGAGTAGGAATGCGGCAAAGGATGTTTCAGATATCATCACTATCTGTCAGCATGAACGTTTCACTTGGCCTGAACTTTTTGAGGAAGCAAAGCTGAATGACACCTGGGCAAATGAGATTTCAGCCATCAGCACGTTGAGCAAGATGAGTACGGATAAGATATTGGCCGATGTTGATTGTATTGAAAAGCCTACCGCACTTTTTTTAGAGGAATCGATAAATGCGATATGTACCGATATTGCCCAAGCAAGAGAAAACTCCCTTTACCATCCATCATAACAAAAAATTATTGCAGTTTCGGGACGTGAAAGGAAATCAGGCATTCAGAAAATCAGCAGTACTTTGATTCACATGTTTCTCTCGAAGAATCCGTCAACTAATCAACTAACCAACCAATAATCTTGTCAACTATATTCAGTGCCGATAATGTAAGCAAGGCCTATGCGGGTCATGTGGCCATTGAAGATATCAGCATCTCCGTTCCCGAAGGTTCCATCTTTGGCCTTTTGGGTCCGAATGGTGCTGGGAAGACCACTTTTATTCGCATCATTAATCAGATAACTGGCCCAGACACGGGACATCTTTGGTTCAATGGTGAGCGTTTGGAAGAGAAGCATCTTGGATTGATTGGTTATTTGCCAGAGGAGCGCGGACTTTATAAGAAAATGAAAGTGGGCGAGCAGGCCTTGTATCTGTGTCAGCTTAAAGGTTTGAGTAAGAAAGCTGCTCTTGAGCGGCTGAAGTATTGGTTTGAGAAGTTTGGGATTGAGGCTTGGTGGAACAAGAAAGTGGAAGAGCTTTCGAAGGGAATGGCACAGAAGGTCCAGTTCATCATCACGGTTCTTCACGAACCGAAATTGTTGATTTTGGATGAGCCTTTTAGTGGTTTTGACCCCATCAATACCAACCTCATTAAGTCGGAAATTCTCGAACTGAAAAAGAAAGGAACGACCATCATTTTTTCCACCCACAACATGGGTTCTGTAGAGGAATTGTGCGACCATATTGCCCTCATTAATAATGCGAGAGTGATTTTGGAAGGTGAGGTGAAAGAGGTTAGAAGTCGTTTCCGAACGCAGACCTACAACATCGATTTTGAAGGTTCGATGATGCAGTTGGGTAGTTCGCTCGGAACCTATGGCGAGTTGCTAAACCATGACGTTGAAGACGACCACATGGACGCAACCGTTCGTTTGGTGAATGGCGCTACCACAAATCAATTGTTGGGGAATATTATGCGAACAGTAGAGGTTAAAGGCTTTCACGAAGTGATTCCGAGTATGAATGATATTTTTATTGAGGCAGTGGAGAGGTATAACCGAGAAAACGTGAAGCCATGAATAAGATTGGACTAATAATTCAGAGGGAATACCTGACGCGTGTTCGAAAGAAGTCATTCATCGTGATGACGATTTTAGGGCCAATCCTTATGGCGGCCTTGATGATTGTGCCCATTTGGATGGCAATGAATGACGAGGATGAATCCAACATTCTCGTCATTGATGACAGTTTTCTGTTCAACGAACGGATGACCGATACGGAGAGCATCCATTTCTTTTTTCCAGAAGTCGGGTTGGATAGCGCCAAAAGCCAGATGGTGGCGAGCAATGATTTTGATGCGGTGCTTTACATCCACAAGAACATCATGTCAAGCCCAAATGGCATTCAGTTGATTTACGACAAACAGCCTGGAATCAACGTAATCCGCTACATCGAAAACACCATCGAGAACGATATTGAGAAGTTCAAACTGGCTAAATCAGGCATAGATCAAGCCACTATTGAGGCCGCAAAGACCAATGTTAGGCTCGTTACAACCAAGTTGGATGAGATAGGAGAAGAGAGCAAAAGCAACACCGAACTCAGCATGATAGTCGGCATGTTCAGCGGCATTCTCATTTACATGTTCATTTTCCTTTACGGAGTGCAAGTTATGCGTGGCGTAATTGAAGAAAAGACAAGCAGAATTATCGAAGTCATCATTTCATCTGTCAAACCGTTTGAACTGATGATGGGCAAGATTATCGGCATTGCGCTGGTCGGTCTTACGCAATTTTTACTTTGGATTGTGCTTTCAGCGGCTTTCGTTTCGGTTGGAAAAGCATTGGTTGAAGACCACTTTTCCAATGATTCACCAACCAGTATCGAGCAGGCAATGAACTCCACCGAGCAATTTGTTCCTGAAGGGGAAGAAGCCGTTTCTGCTGAACTGAATCAAGAAGCAATTGACGAGATTTTTGCCAGTATTAAGCAGATTGATTTTCCAATCATAATATTCAGCTTTTTGTTCTATTTCTTGGGAGGATATTTGATTTATTCGGCCCTATTTGCAGCTGTTGGTTCAGCAGTTGACAATGAAGCAGATTCGCAACAGTTCATGCTGCCGATAACTGCACCGATTATTTTCTCGTTTGTAATGGCGCAAGTGGTCATCAACAATCCAGAAAGTCCTATGTCATTCTGGCTTTCTATGATTCCGTTCACATCGCCCATTATCATGATGGTTCGTATTCCGTTCGGTGTTCCGTATTGGGAACTCGGACTTTCAATGGCCTTGTTGGTTGTCGGATTTATCGGAACAACATGGATTGCTGGCCGCATTTACCGTACTGGAATTTTGATGTACGGCAAGAAAATCAGCTACAAGGAATTGTGGAAGTGGTTGAGATATCATTAAAGCCCCTCTGCCCTACGGGCATCTCCCCAAAGGGGAGAATTGGGATGCGGATTTCCGTTGAGTGTGCTGAAAATGTCTTGCAGCAGTATCTGATTTCGTTTTTTAAATACGAATTCCCTCCCCTTTGGGGAGGTCAGGAGGGGCTCATATGAGAGTAGCCATCATCGACCTCGGAACCAACACGTTCAATCTACTGATTGTAGATGTTTTGAATTCGGGTGAGTATCATTCCGTGTTTAATACGAAGATTGCCACCAAGATTGGCGAAGGAGCCATGATTGCTGGCAAACTACTTCCAATACCCATGCAGCGTGCGAAAGATGCGTTGGCGGAATACCTCGAAATAATCGCAGAACATACGTGTGAGAAAACACTGGCGTTTGCAACTTCTGGAATTAGAAGTACATCTAACGGAGCCGATTTTGTAGCTGAAGTGAAATCAGAATTAGGCTTAGAAATCAATATAATTGATGGACTTGAGGAAGCAACGCTGATTTACGAAGGTGTTAATCTTGCCATTCCTTTTGGAGATGAACCAGTGGTTATTATGGACATTGGTGGCGGAAGCACTGAGTTTATTATTGCTGATAAAACGGGCGTGCTTTGGATGAAAAGCTATGAGCTTGGTATTTCTCGCGTAATGCAAATGATACAAATGAATGACCCTGTTTCGGATTCGGACATCCAAAATTTGAATAACCTGTTTGAAGAACAGTTATCGGAATTAATTGAGAAGTGCAGTGAGTTTGGAGTGAAAACGCTGATTGGTTCGTCAGGGAGTTTCGATAGTTTTATTGAGATGATTTGGATAGCACAAGGCCAGTCTAAATTGGCAAGCTCGGTTAAACAAGAGGAGTTCAATTTGGAAGAAGTGAAATCCCTTCATAACCTATTGATTGAAAACGGTTACGATACACGAAAAGCTATTCCTGGATTAGTAGAAATGCGCGCAGATACCATTCATTTGGCATCGCACATGGTGCAATGGGTCTTGATTAATTGTGGTTTGGAAAGGTTATTGCTTTCGAGCTACGCATTGAAGGAGGGAGTTCTCCATCGCGTGATGGATAATCGAATCTAACCAGTTGAAAAGCACTAAATCCTAAAGAAAGAAATTCGAAATATGGCTTCGGTTCAGGCTTCCTTGGCGATTCGTAATTCGCATATTCGTGTTTTATTCGTCCGCCTTAGGCGGATCAGCTAAAAAGCAAGAGAAAATGGCAAAAATCCTAATCATTGATGATGAGAGAAGTATTCGTAACGCGATTCGCGAAATACTTGAGTACGAGAAGTTTCAGGTTGATGAAGCTGAAGATGGTCTTTCGGGCGTTGTAAAAGTGAAAGGAGGCAAGTATGATGTCATTTTGTGCGACATCAAAATGCCGAAAATGGATGGAACGGAAGTGTTGGAACGTATTATGGTTTTGGCTCCGGATACGCCCGTTGTGATGATTTCTGGTCATGGTGATATTGAAACGGCCGTTGACCTATTAAAGAATGGTGCGTACGATTACATCCCTAAGCCGCTCGACTTGAACCGATTGCTGGTTTCTGTACGAAATGCACTCGACAGAACTGAAATTGTAGCTGAGACAAAAAAGCTTCGCAAAAAAGTAAGCAAGAGCTACGAGATGATTGGAGAATCTGACGGCATTAATAAGGTGCTAGACATGATTGAGAAAGTTGCTCCAACTGATGCACGTGTTCTTGTTACTGGCCCTAACGGAACAGGAAAGGAATTGGTGGCACGAGCCATTCATGAAAAGAGCCAGCGGTCTGAGAATGCCTTAGTTGAAGTAAACTGCGCGGCCATTCCATCGGAGTTGATCGAAAGCGAATTGTTCGGTCACGAAAAAGGCGCATTTACATCTGCCATCAAGCAGAAAAAAGGAAATTTTGAGACGGCTACTGGCGGGACACTTTTCCTAGATGAGATTGGCGATATGAGCCTTTCCGCGCAAGCGAAAGTGCTACGTGCGTTGCAGGAAAACAAGATTACGAGGGTAGGAGGTGAGAAGGAAATTGTTGTGGATGTACGTGTAATCGCAGCTACCAATAAAGACCTTAGAAAGGAAATTGAAGCTGGTAATTTCAGAGAAGATCTTTATCACCGCCTTGGCGTCATTCTTATTCATGTTCCAGCGCTCAACGAAAGAAGAGATGACATTCCATTGCTGGTTCACCATTTCCTACAAATGATTTGTGACGATCAAGGCGTAGCCAAGAAAGAAATTGACGCTGCAGCCCTCAAAGAGCTGAAGGATTACAACTGGACAGGGAATATCCGTGAACTCCGCAACGTGGTGGAACGCCTTGTGATTCTTTCAGGAAAGACCATTACCAAGAAGGATGTGGAACAGTTTGTGAAACTGTAAAGTTTTGGCTTCAAGTGCTTTGAAATCAGGCTGCTGACCATAATTTTGTCGGCATGAAAAACTGGCTCTCAATTCCTCTTATTTTTATTGTCACAACCGTTTTCGGACAGCAAATTGATCGTTTGGCCTTTGGTTCGTGCAGTTTTCAATTTGCCGAACAGAAGATATGGAAGACCGTGGTGTCCAAAGATCCACAGCTATGGATCTGGCTTGGCGATATTATCTATGCCGACATAGGTGGTCTTGGAAAAAGTATGAGCGAAAAATTCGCGCAGGCGGATGCAAATCCGAATTACGGATTGTTGAAACAGACCTGTCCGATTGTGGCGACTTGGGACGACCATGATTATGGTGGAAATGGAGCAATTGGCGACTTCGCGACAAAGAAAGAAAGCAAGCAGGTATTCCTCGATTTTTTGAAAGCCCCTGAAGATGATCAGCGTAGAACGCGAGAAGGAGTTTACACCAGTTACACCTATGGTGAAGGGAATCGGAAAGTAAAGGTGATCCTGCTTGATACGCGCTATTGTTGTCAACATCCAGGGTCGGAAGCAGACATGCTGGGAGACCCACAATGGGAATGGTTGGAGAAGGAACTAGTTGGGTCTGATGCACGGCTAAATATCATTGGATCTAGTATTCAATTTGTGGCCGATGTGCCAGGTTTTGAGAACTGGGATAAGTTTCCGTTTGCGCAAAATCGTATGCTCAACCTCATTGCAAAAACCAAAGCAAAAGGAGTGGTGTTCATAAGCGGTGATGTGCATTTTACCGAAGCATCCAAGCGTAAGTACGATCTGGTGGATTATCCAATCTACGATTTCACGTCAAGCGGACTGACGCACGGTAACAACATCATTGGACTCAACCAGAATCCGTACCGTTTAGAGGGTTCGCGCTATGGCCGCCACAATTTCGGTTTCATTGATGTTGATTGGGATGCGGATAAACTGACCTTCACAGGGTTTGATACGAGAGGCAAGGCAAGGTCAAAAAATGAGGTGCTTTTCTCCGAAATCGGGTGGGAAACTCAGACCATCAATAGACCTTCCAAAGAGTAGAGGTCTGATCGCTTCTCAGCCGTAGAAGTTTGATGCCCGTGAATGTGGGTTTGGCGATGGTGATGGAGCCGCTGCTAGCGATACTGTTCGAGCTTTGCGTTGCGACCAACTTCCCAGAAATGTCAAACCATTCCAAGATCACGTGGCTCAACGCATCGCGCGTTTGTAGTCTCACGTTATTTCCGATGATGGATATGCCAATCTCCGCTTCCACCATTCCTGTTGCCAAAACAACAATCTCGTTTGAAAACGTAGGACAATTTCCAAGGATCACCGTGCCTACCTTATAAGTGCCGGCTTGCGTATAAATATGCGTTTGAGCTGTCTCATTTGTGATGGGGCCACCGTCTAAATACCATTGATAGTTCGCTTGTTGGTCGCTTTCCAATGTTCCGTTATTGTCGGCAATGATGGGAGCATCGTTTGCACAGTCCGATTCTATCGCTCCCAGATTTGTTTCGGTAGAAAGGGCCGTTAAATAATCATCCCAAGCATCACAATCGTCCTTCAAAAAATAATCGAACCAAGGATGACACACCGCATAGCTCACCGCCTGTTGGTCTGCAGCAGAAAGGCTTCCAGGCATAAATTCGCCTAGAGTACACAAACCTGGACTTGAAGCATAACGGCAATGAGAACCGTCCTGAATGTTTACAAAGTACTTACAGTCAGACCCAGTCGCATTGTAAATCGGAATGTGATGATCCGCAGGAGGAGTTACACCATCAGACGTGCCAGATAACACCAAAGTAGGTGCGGTAACCGTGGCGGCTGCTGAAACAGCAGATAGGGTTGTTTCGGCAGGAGCGAGACCTACAATACAATCAACACCAGCAAAACCTGAAGCCGCCAAAAACGTTGCTCCACCTCCCATGCTATGTCCCATAATGGCAGTCCGATCCGAAACATGCTGATAGAATGGCGAAGCGTTATTCTGTCCCTCATTCTGCATTTGCGTGGCCAGAAACCGCAGGTCTAATCCGAAATTCTCATGATTCGGACTAAATGACGTTTCTGTTCCCGGGAAGATCATTATATATCCATCAGGAACGAATTCATCTTTCCAATTCGGATAAGCGGTAGGTTGCATGGTAAAACCATGTCCGAAAATTATGATTGGAAATTCTCCAACCGCCACAACGGTATTGTTCCCAGCGGTCACTCCTGGATAGTAGATTTCGCATTGTATTGCACGGTTGTTTCTAGCTGGGTCGTTGTAGGTGATGGTTCTAGATCCAATAGGAGATTGAGCAAAAGCCGTAGTTGCTAAAAATGGAATTAAGCAAAGGAGAAGTGTTTTCACGTTGCAAGGTCTGATTCCGAAAATTAGACATTAAAACCGACCTTCGTTGGATGAGAATATTCGTGCTGTTTAGCTTTGTCTTTTGCTTGTCAAACTTCGTTTCAGGTCAAAAGCCAATTGAGCGAATTGCTTTCGGTTCTTGCGGACATCAAATAGGCGAGCAGTTTATCTGGAAAACAGTGATTGCCATGAATCCACAACTATGGATCTGGCTTGGCGATAATATTTACGCTGATACGGAAGACATGGAAGTGCTCCGAATAAAATATCAGCAGCTTGGCGATAACTACAATTATCAGTTGTTAAAGGAAAAATGTCCCATCATTGCCACTTGGGACGACCATGATTACGGAGTGAATGATGGTGGGAAAGAATATCCAAAGCGTGCAGAAAGCCAGAAGATTTTTCTAGAATTTTTTGAAGAACCGAGTGGAAGTCCAAGATGGAGTCAAGAAGGAATTTACACCAGCTATGAATATGGCGTAGATGATAATCGCGTAAGGGTGATTCTGCTGGATCAACGCTATCATCGTGATAAACCAGATACAGATGGTGATGTGCTGGGAGAGGTGCAATGGCTTTGGCTGGAGAACGAATTCAAAAATTCAACAGCCAAGGTTGTATTGGTCGGTTCTAGCTTTCAATTTGTGTCTGATAAACATCCTTTCGAAACTTGGGGACATTTTTCAACCGCTCGTGAGCGGATGCTAAAGTTGATAAAGGATACGGGAGTGAAAGGTGTGATTTTCATATCAGGAGATCGACACTATGCAGAAATATCCAAGTTAAAACGTGATGATTTGCCGTATCCAATCCACGATTATATGTGTAGTGGGTTGACTCATGCGAACAACGTTATGATTGAGAAGAACCCACATCGAATGAGAGGTAAAACCTACTACCACCGCAACTTCGGGATGATACTATTTGATTGGAAAATGCAAACCATTACGCTTCAAAATAGAAAGGTGAATCAGAAGATTAGCTTTGAATTGGAAATTCCATTTTCTGAGTTGGGTTGGTAGCAACAAGATTGATTGATATTTGAACAGAACGGCACGCTTTTGGTTAATTTTGCACCAGTTCTTTTTTTTATGGGGCCGACCGGTATTGACAGCAGCAAGGTCGGTGTGGTAAGCATGTCGGGTGTTGGAATGATCATCCGTAATCAAATGTTCCAAATTTTACAAGGCGAATCTAACTTCGCGCTTGCTGCTTAAGTTAGACTTAAACAGTAGCTGTCTCGGTTGCAACAGTGTCTTACAGTGCAACTAATGAGGCATCGACAGGTAAGAATAAGCCAAGGGTTTTCTCGGCCCGCGGACTAAAATCTCAGAGGATAAGGATCAGTTAGGTTGTCTCTTGCCGGACCGGTCTCGAAAATTAAGTTGAGAATAAACATGTAGAAGGCCCACAGGTCTGGTGTTTGGACGAGGGTTCGAATCCCTCCGGCTCCACTATGAACAAGCCCTTTCCGCCCAGGCGGATGGGGCTTATTTGTTTCTCAGCGTAATGTTGATTCACGGTTTTTTTTGTGCTGGAGAAATCCTTTCTGCATGATGTCCTGCGTGTCTTGAATTCTGAACGATTTAGCTTACTGCCAATCTCAAACTAGGCTTTCCCATATCTCAAAACCTCTCATTAGCACAAACAAGTTCTCTTTTTCGATGGAAGAACATTGCCATAAGATACTCCACTTTTCAAAGTGAAGTATTGGGTGCTCCAAACTAGAGTTGTCAAAATACGTGCACGCAATTATTAGTAAGATGATTAGGCTATTTTTCCATTTTCCGTCTTTTTTTTGTTTTACCAGAACTTCCCTTTGCGCATATCGCCTACAACCATTACTTTCGCCTCAAATTCTAATGATATGAGTGTCGGAATCGTAGTAATATTCATGTATATGATGTTGGGTTTTTGGATGCTGGTCTTCCTAGGACTTTGGATTCCTTTGATGGCCACTCTGCTTTTTATGGAGCGTTTCAGCCCAGCAATGGGTGAGAAGCTTGCCGCTATGATAGCGCCACGCGACTAAGACTTAAAGTAATGTGATAACGTTTTCAGGAGGCCGTCCCAAGACGGCCTTTTTTTGTTTCACAACAATCGGTCGCTCAATCAATTTCGGGTATTTGACCATTGCTGCAATCAATTCGTCATCCGAAAGGTCTTTTCCCTTGAAGTTCTTTTTGAAATCAGCTTCGCCACGTCTGACAAGGTCGTAAGGTCTGATGCCAAGCATGATGATTACCTCTTTTAGTTCAGTTTCGGTCGGAACATCAACGAGATAATCAATGATTTCCGGTTTAACCCCAGCATCAAGAATTATCTGAAGCGTTTGTCTTGATTTAGAACAACGTGGGTTGTGGTAGATCTTCATTTACTGATACGAATTACGAATTGTGTACGAATATGACGAATACAATTTAACCACAGAGAACACAGAGGAAGCCACAGAGTTCATAGAGAGAACCGAGTCCTCGGCCTGAGGCGGAGATTTAGGGGGCTGGTCAGAGCGATTTGTTCTGCTCGTTTCCAAACTGAAGTAAATATCCTTTGATGAATTTGTTCAACTCACCGTCCATCACACCTTGAACGTTGGAAGTTTCAATTCCTGAACGGAGATCCTTCACCAATTTATATGGATGGAAAACGTAGTTGCGTATCTGTGCGCCAAATTCAACTTTCATTTTTGAACCTTCCACTTCGGCTCTTTTCTCCAATCGCTTTCGGAGCTCAACGTCATAAAGCTGAGACTTGAGCAATTTCAATGCAGCCTCCCGGTTGGCCAGTTGAGAACGGCTTTCCGTATTTCGAATAATAATTCCACTCGGATGGTGAGTTACACGAACTCCCGTCTCAACCTTGTTTACGTTTTGTCCGCCAGCACCGCCCGATCGGAATGTATCCCAACTAATATCTGCTGGGTTGATTTCGATATTGATGGTGTCATCCACAACAGGGTAAACAAAAACCGAAGCAAACGAAGTGTGCCGTCTCGCATTGCTATCAAACGGAGAAATACGCACCAACCGATGCACTCCGTTCTCGCCTTTCAGGTTTCCGTAGGCGTATTCTCCCTCAATTTGTAAAGAACAAGAACGTATTCCAGCAATATCGTCTTGCTGAATGTCATTTTCAGTCACTTTGAAACCGTTCTTTTCAGCCCACATGATGTACATCCGCATGAGCATACCAGCCCAATCGCAGCTTTCTGTGCCACCAGCGCCTGAGTTTATTTCAAGTACTGCATGCAGCTCATCACCCTCATCGCCCAGCATATTTCTGAACTCAAGATCCTCCAAAAGGTCGGTGAACAGTTCATCCTGCGCGTTCACTTCTTCCTCAGATGCTTCGCCTTCTTTGCAGAATTCGTAAAGCACCACAAGGTCTTCCAAAGCGGTTTCGGCCTTGGCATAAGCCTTGGTCCAATCCTTTTTGGCGTTGGTTTTCTTCATCAGTTCCTCCGCCTTTTTCGGGTCGTCCCAAAACCCGGGAGACAAAGTGGTTTGGATCTCTTCTTCAATTTCGCGCAATTTGCGGTCAATATCGAGATAACCGTGCAGGTCGGAAAGGCGTTTTTTAAGCTTATTGAGTTGATCGCTTGTGATCATTCGGATGTTTGATTGAGGCCGCAAATGTACGATTGGCGGTCACGAATTACGAATGAATACGAATATGCGAATGCAGGAGGAAGCGGATTCTACAGACCCATTCAACTTTATCTCTTTATCAACTTTGTAAACTGTTCAACTGCTCGTTGATTAAACTGCTCTCAAATCCACGTTGAGCCGCAAATCGACAGATGGCAGATCTGCGTTTCCAATGATTTTTCTCCTTCAGTTGAGAAAGTTTCAGCTCTATAGTGTCTTTTAGAACGCGGAGGTAATCATCCTGATCAATTTCGGTCAAAGCAAGCTGAATACACTTTTTGCTCACTTCGTGTTTCTTCAATCCATGGGTGATCTTCACCTTTCCCCATTTTTTGATTTTGAATTTGCCACGCGCATAGGTTCTCGCAAACCGTTCCTCATTCAGGAAATTCTCCTTCATCAACCCAAGAACAATATCATCTTTCCATTCTGATGGAATTTCCAAATCCCACATTTTCTGGCTCACATCAGCGTGGCTCCGCTCCTGATAGGCGCAGTATTTTCTGAGTTTTTCGAGGGCTTCTTTCGGACCAAAATCCATGGTTGTAAAGTAGCGATGAAAGTCGATAGTCAACAGACCATAGTCCACGGTAGATGGTTCACCGCATTGTACGTTCTTCTCCTAGATTAACTTTTCTGTGGTCTATTGACCGTTGACCATCGACTAAACCTAGCTTTGCCCAACTTTTTTATGGAAAATAAACGCGCACTCGCCCTTCTATTCACTTCTCACGTGGTTTCGAGCTTTGCTCAGGGTATTACGATGCTTTCCATTCCGTGGTACTTTGCTTCTATCATCAATGAAACGGTCGCATTCGGAAAGGTGCTGGCCTTTGCAACCTTCATCAGCATTTTTTGGAGTCTTTTTGCCGGTACGTTGATTGATCGCTACCCGCGCAAGAATATCTTTTTGGTCGCATCCGTTGTCGGATTTGTGGTGCTTGGCGCAGCAGGACTTTATGGCGAAATGAGTCAGGAGTCACCCATGTGGTTGGTGGCCGCCATCTTTGTTTTCACCTTTTTCGGGTTCAATATCCATTATCCAAATCTCTACGCATTCTCGCAGCAATTGGCTGCACGAGGTGATTACGGCCGTGTCAATTCTATGATTGAGGTGCTTGGGCAAAGCACGAATGTTTTGTCTGGAGCCTTTGGTGCGGTTCTCTTATCAGGAACAACAGGTGGTGCCATCGATTTACTAGGATTTCAAATTTCCTTTCCATTTGAGATTGAAAGATGGCGGATATGGCAGATTTTTCTTCTAGATGCTAGCACGTATGCCCTAGCTGCTTGCATCATTCCGTTTATCAAATATGTCGACCACAATCCGTTGCCAATTGATTTGGACAAGATTGTTGAACGATTTAAGCGCGGTTGGAAATTTCTCATGTTGAACAAGGAATTGCTCGTGTTCGGATTAGCGTCCTATTCCATTTTTGTGGTGCTTCTGGTGGAGGTGCAGTTCCTGCTGCCCATTTTCGTTGATAATCAGTTAGAAGCTGGCGCGGATGTGTACGCAAGTAGCGAGGTTTATTTTGCGCTCGGAAGTCTGTTCGCTGGCTTCCTCATTATGAAATTGACTCGGAATCTAGCGCCAACCAAAACCATTCTTTTGATGATGGTTATAGCTGGAACTTCCTTTGCGGTCATTGCCTTCACAAAAAGCATTATTGGATTTTACCTGTTCTCCGTGCTGATAGGATTTACGAATGCAGCCACACGAATCACGCGCGTTACGTTCCTATTTAACCACATTCCGAATAACATCATTGGCCGTGCGAACAGCATCTTCTACATCTACAATATTGCCAGTCGAGGAGTGCTCATAACCATTTTCGCCATGCCGTTCTTTTCGGCATCAAACAATATCATTTATAGTTATATGATTTGTGGTGGATTTATCCTCGTATCCGTGATTCCGCTTTTTCTTGCGTTGCCCCGATTACAGACAATGAAAATCAGGACGGAGTGATTACTTCAACCAGAAACTCTCGCTAAATATCCACGCTGGATGTTTAGGTGGAATGGTTGTAGTTTGGAAACGTGTAATTGGCAGGTTCGTCTTTAACTGGTCTGATAGTTTCTCATCAAGTATGTTGGTTTTGACTGAGAAAATGGCGGCTTTTCGAATTTCAGAAGAACCGTCTTCTCTTACCAGCGCATCAATTTCTACACGATATATTGCCTCTTCAGGAATGGTGGTTTTGAGCCTAGCAGCAATCGCCAAGATTATATCAAAATCTCTTCCGTTTTCTGTGGCAGGAATTTTCTTGGGGAAGTACTCAGGAGTAGTAAACTCAGTTCTGAATGGCAGATTTGGAATCGAATAATAATTCTGTTGGAAATGATTGGCTCCGTTGCCTGTGTAGATGTGAAACATCTGTATCATATCGAACACTTGCAGTTGCGGTCCATCAATGGAAATGAACACCTTATCATCGGTGATATAGAACGCATTACTAGCCATTTTGTGTAGGAGGCTGTCGTTTCGCAGCCAGCCACTTTTGTGAAGTTTTTCCCGCTTGATGGCATCATCCAATTCGTATTTCAGAAACTTTCCGAGTTCTGCGGTGTAGCTTTTTTTTCCATCACGATAAAAAGTGATTTTCAATTTCGCTAGCGGTTCAGAATTCTTCTCAGTTTGAACATGGACAATCGTTCTTCCATCTTTGCTAAGTCCAACAAACCCATTAAGGAATTCATCAAAATGATAAAGTGTTTTCTCACCTGTTTTATCGATTACGGATGTAATTCCTTCCTCATTATCAATTCTGTGCGAGAAGGTCTTGGATGTGAGTGTGAATGTTCCAATTTCATTTTGCAGATTGTATGAAACGCCTTTGTATTGGGCAAAAGTGCAGATGGGAAATAATAGTAACAGAAGAAATTTGACCATGGCACAAAAATAAAGAGGATGTCTGAAAAGGAAAAACCAGCTCAAATAGCATTGTGTATTCAAAAAATCTTCGATAAGTAGCCCAATAAAAAAGAGGGTGCCTGGACTTTTCAGACACCCTCTTTATTATCAGATATGTTTCCGCTGGTTATTGAGAAACTTTATATCCCATTTCTTCTAGAAATTTTATTTTTTCATCCACAACGGCCATTTTTCGAGCTTTAATCTCTACTTCAATTCCTTGTTTGATCCCTTGCAATTCATCCTCGGAGAATTTTGATAGGAAATTCGTTTTAAATTGAGCCTTTAATGTGCCTTTTGCGTTCATGTTTTCTCGAAGCGCGGCTGCCAAAACTACAGGTGTGATTTTTCCTTTCTGTGTCATTTTTATGATTATTTTATTAAGCGATAAAACTACAATTTTTTTTTATGAAAAAGCATTGAATCCCGTCACGTCCATTCCTGTGATAAGAAGATGGATGTCGTGCGTGCCTTCGTAAGTCACAACGCTTTCTAAGTTCATCATGTGGCGCATAATTGGATATTCGCCTGTTATGCCCATTCCGCCAAGCATTTGGCGTGCTTCACGTGCTGTTCTTAGCGCGATTTCAACATTATTTCTTTTCGCCATTGAGATTTGTTCTGGAGAAGCGCGATGGTCGTTTTTCAGAACACCTAGTCTCCAAACAAGCAATTGTGCTTTGGTAATTTCGGTAATCATCTCCGCAAGTTTCTTCTGCTGCAATTGAAAACCGCCAATTGGCTTTCCGAACTGAATGCGTTCTTTGGAATAGCGCAAAGCGGTATCGTAGCAATCCAAAGCGGCACCCAAAGCACCCCAAGCAATGCCGTAGCGGGCGGAGTTTAAACAGCTCAATGGGCCTTTTAGTCCTCTAATGTTTGGGAACACATTTTCTTTCGGAACTTTTACGTTATCGAACACCAATTCGCCTGTGGCAGATGCGCGCAAACTCCATTTTCCGTGGGTGGTTGGCGTGGTAAATCCTTCCATTCCGCGCTCTACAACCAAACCGCGAATCGTGCCTTCTTCATCCTTAGCCCACACAACAGCAATGTCTGCAAATGGCGCATTGCTGATCCACATTTTAGCTCCGTTGAGGATTACGTGGTCGCCCGCATCTTTAAAGTTTGTGACCATTCCGTTTGGATTAGAACCATGGTCAGGCTCGGTCAATCCGAAACAGCCAAGATATTCTCCTGTGGCTAGTTTGGGTAGCCATTTTCGCTTCTGGCTCTCCGTAGCATAACTCCAAATAGGGAACATGACCAATGAGCTTTGCACAGATGCGGTGCTGCGCAATCCGCTATCGCAACGTTCAAGTTCCTGCATGATGATTCCGTAGCTGATCTGATCCAGACCTGCACCGCCATATTCTGCCGGAATGTATGGGCCGAAAGCACCTATCCCGCCTAAACCTTTAAGCAGATGAATTGGGAATTCGGCTTTCTGCGCATATTCCTCAATGATGGGAGAAACATTCTGCTTTACCCACGTCCGCACCGTTTCGCGAATCAGGAGGTGTTCTTCGGTGAGGAGTTCATCAACGAGGTAATAATCGTGTCCTTGGTATCTATCGTCAGCCATTTTTTCTATTTGGAACGCCAAAATTAGGAAAAGCCAATTGGGAAAATCTGTCTTGTAGAAGCAACCCCGCTAAGCTTTTGCAGTTTTACGGTCGAACTTTTATTGAATTTGTCCGTACTTCGGCTTTTTCAATTGAATTCGTCTTTTATTTTTAACGAAAATTTAGAAACCATCTGTCACATGAAGAAGAAATTTACCCTTGTACTGTCTGCTGTTTTAATCGCTGGAATGGTGGTTGATATTAATTACCAAACGGTAACCAGTAATTCTAATGCGGCACCTGCCGGCAACACAGGTTCGCCTGGCGATAATGGAAATACTTGCGCTAGAAGCGGGTGTCATTCTGGCGGTCCTATGGCCTCAAATCAATCGGT
This sequence comes from Flavobacteriales bacterium, assembly GCA_041687875.1. GTDB lineage: Bacteria > Bacteroidota > Bacteroidia > UBA10329 > UBA10329 > UBA10329. The sequence continues at coordinate 19,579 of JBDNJH010000152.1, forward strand.
TTCTCTGACTGGAATCCCAGGAAGTGGATACATTGGCGGGCAAACGTACAGCATGACACTTACCATGTCTAATGGAGGAAATAAATTCGGGTTCTCACTATCTCCACAAACGACTGGAGGAAGCTTAGTAGGAACACTTACTGCTTCTGATGCGGGAACAACGTTGAACGGAAGTTCAAAGTACCTGACTCATACACAGGGCGGAACTTCTGGTTCGGGAACTAAGATCTACACCTTTGGTTGGACTGCTCCAACTTCTGGCACAGGTGAAGTAACATTTTACGGAGCTTTCAATTTTGCCAACGGAAACGGAAGTACGAGCGGTGATGTAATTACTTCTGAATCATTCACTTTCAATGAAAGTACTGTTGGAATTTCTGAGAAAGAACTTGAAGCACTTTCAGTTTATCCAAACCCTGTAATAGATGAGATTCATGTTGCAGCAAAAGATATTGATGAAGAAATCATGATTACTTTGTTTGACGTGCAAGGACGGAAAGTGATTGAGGAGAAGCATGATGGTGGCGATATTAAAATTGATGTAAGATCACGAAGCCTAAATACAGGAGTTTATTTCATGCAGATTGAAGTAGGTGGAAAATCAACCATCAAGAAATTGTTGGTCAACTAAATAGATACTTAAATGGAAACGAAGAGGTGCCTTGTGGCACCTTTTTTTGTTTATTCGCGGAAACATGATTAAAATAAAAAGTTTTTTCTCGCTGATAATTGCGGTAATAATTATAGGTACGGCAGGATGCCTTACGGATAAAGGCGAATTGGTAGACGAAGTGCCTCAAGAATATTGCGATACACTGCAAGCAACGTATGTATCCAATACGAAAATCTTAATCGATACTTATTGCGCCACTTCGTCTGGGTGTCATGGAGCGCAGGCTTCCAATGGCGATTTTACCACATTTGCAAACCTACAGGCTTCTGGGGCACTCTCAGAATCTAAGATTGGATTGAGAGTGTCCTCAAGCGACATTAGCTTTGTAATGCCTCCTGGTAATCCATTGCCAGATTCAATAAAACAAGTGTTTGCATGCTGGGTTAGCAGCGATTTTCCACAACAATAGAACTTATATCATGAAACTAGTTTCAATCATAATTTTGGGATTGACAATGCTTGCAGGGCAATCATTTGCGCAGTCTATTTACACCACCGATAGTAGCTTGGTCAGCTTCTTTTCGGCCACTCCGGTTGAGAACATTGAAGCGTTTAATACGGCATCTACATCATTGCTTAATGTGGCTAAGAAAGAGATTGTTTTTCGTGTTCCTATTTCCGCGTTCAAATTTGAAAAACCGTTGATGCAAGAACATTTCAACGAGAATTATTTGGAATCGGACAAGTATCCGTATGCCACATTCAAGGGGAAACTGAGCGATACCTTAGACCTTACCAAGGATACTATTTATAATGTTACCGCAACAGGAATGATGAATATTCACGGTCAGGATAGGGCAGAGAGCTTTAGCGGTATGATAGTCTGTAAGAAAGGAAGAGCCAAGCTGATGTGCGATTTTGCGATAGCGCTGAGAAACTATAATATCAAAGTTCCGAAGGTGGTGTTTGCGAACATTGCCGAAGTGATTGAAGTGAAAACGTATTTCGAATTTAAGCCGTATGAGAAAAAATAAGGACTACCTGCTTTTTATTGCCTTCATATTCTCTTTTCCGTTTGCGGGAATGGCGCAAGACGACCTATTACAAATGCTGGATGAAGTTGCTCCACCAAAGCAGGAAAAAGTTACAGCCACCTTCAAAACTACCCGTGTTATTCAAGCCCATTCCATAGAAACGGTGAAGGGAAAAACTTTGGATGTACGTATTTCTCACCGTTTCGGAAATATCTATTCTACACGGAATGACAACGATGGGCCTGATTCGTTTTTTGGGTTTGATAATGTGGCCGATGTTCGATTAGCAGTTGAGTATGGTATTACCGATGACGTGATGATTGGGCTTGGGCGCAGTCAGATGAATAACCTTGTGGATGGGTTTGTGAAATGGCGCTTTTACAACCAGACCACGGACAACAGGCGACCTTTCAGCTTGGCTTTTGTGGGTACTATGGGGCTTAACCCAAGCAAAAAGGCTGCTTTTTATTCAGGCGTTAACGATAGTTTGGTTCAGACATACGGTTCATCAAAAAGTTTTTCCATCGATTGTCTTACACAGCTCAACTGATTATATCGCGCAAGTTCAGTCCGGGTGTTTCCATTGAGCTGTTGCCAACGTATGTGCATCGTAATTTTGTAAGAGACCCGCAGGATGAAAATTCGATGTTTGCTCTTGGAATTGCAGGTCGGTTTAAGGTTTCTAAACGGGTGGCCATTATTGCCGATTACTTCTATGTGTTCTCACCGTATCGCTACAATCAGAAAGGCGTTCCTTTTCATATGCCCATAAGTGTTGGTGTTGAGATTGAAACTGGGGGTCACGTATTTCATATAGATGTGAGCAACGCACGTGGTATTGTTGAGAATAATTTCCTCGTTGAGTCTCCTGACAGTTGGGAATATGCCGAAATCAAATTGGGATTCAATATCTCCCGTGTTTTCAATGTGGGTAAACGCCTGAAGGAAGCAAAGGCAAAGACCGAAGGGTAGAGACGCGATTTATCGCGTCTCTACGGGGCATTCACCGTCACAGTGCTTGAACTAACCTTATTGCTTTCGTTTCCTGCGCGATCAACCACCCAAATAGTAAAATTGACCGATTCGCTAGTGCCACCATTGATGATGGCCGTGTTTGGCAATGTTACGTTGATATTGCCCTGAATAGCAATACTGGCATTGTTTGGCGCCAATTGCTGGATTCGGAATCCATACGTTACTTGATTGCGGGAGTCCTGCACGAAAAGATTGTTGTCGTCTGTGTCGTTCTGTCCAAGGTCGCCATTGCCATCGCGCTACGAAATGGTGAAATAGAGCGAGTCCTGATATTCTGTAACCACATTGGGCACCACGCTTTCAAACGAAATTTCGGGTACTTCGCTGATTTCTGTTGATTTATCGCAAGCAGCTAGCGTGCCTATCAATCCGATTACTATCCAATGGTTTATTTTCATTATGGAAGCACGTAAAACGACCAGAAGGTCTTGTATTGAATTACCATTTCATCACGCGGCATTTCGGTGGTGCTTTCGCCATCGCTCACATAATAGCGCATATACACAACATTGTTTGGGTTGAATAATGACGTATTCAATTGCACATACCATATCTGAAACCCAGGCAGACTGATAAACTGTGCCGTTCGTTCCTGATAGCCAGGTGCTGATGGAGAAAAATCATCTGAATCGTAGGAGAATCTGAGCTTGTTTAGTTGCAGGTTTCCAACAGCGGTGCTGTCGTCCTGAACGTTAATCAGTATGGCGAAATTCCGATTCGATTGGAGAATGAACGGATTGTAATAAATTCCGTCAATTCGATTGCCAACGTCAACGAGAGGAAACCCTGCATTGGCAGCAGCAATCACGGTACTTATCTGAAACGTATCAACCGCAACATAAAATCCGATTTGTGGTGCCTGATTGGGATATTGAGCCACCTCACCAAACATGTTTCGTGCACCGCTCATAATCCAATTTTCAATTCGTTTGATGTAGGCACTTTCGAGCGGAACACCAATATTGTCTTGCGGCATTCTATCGTTTTGATTGACGAAGCAGCAATTGGTTATGCGCTCGTGTAGCACCGAATTGGTGGTGTCGTACGGAATGACGCGATATGCGAATGTGGAATCGGCATTATTCTTAATGAGTCGCGCGTAGACTAGCGTGGAAGAGGAGCTTTGAACTGTTCTGAAATCTGGCTCAAAGTTGCCATCGTGGCATCCCGGAACAGAACATTTTGGTCTCAAAATATCGCGATGTATAGCTACCATCGAACTTGGGTCGAGCGTGTCAACCGGAGTGGGAGGAGTTGGATAAACGATATCATCGTAAGGATTTGGCGGAATAACCGTCTCCTTGTCGCAGCCAATGAAAAGCACGGTTGCCATCATTATGGCAAAGGATGAAAGAAGTGTGATATTTTTCAGTCGGAACATCATACCAATGCTGCGTTTAATGGTTGACCGGGAAGCATCGAAGAAATGTCATCATAGAAACCTAGGATTTTGGCAATGGTTGGCACCACATCAATGCTCTGTCCTTGCACCTGGCTGATAACTTGATTCTGAACAACTTTTCCGCTTGGCCCTGTAACTAGGCAGAAAATCTCGCGCGACATTTCATCATTCGTATGATCCAAAGCATAACGTCCGTAGGGGTCGATAACCGTGTTTGGTTGAAGGTTTCTTCCGTGTTCGGGCAAGGCAATCATAATGGTGTTGTTGGCCATGCCGGGGGTGTTCTGAATTGTCTGCCACAGATGCGCCATGGCATAATCGGCACGCACGAGCGCATTTGCATAGGCAGTGAAATTGCCGTGACACACATCCACGTCTTGCATGTTTACCACCAACAATTCAGGTTGAAATCGTTGTATGACTTTCTCTGCAAAGAAGATGTTAAACATATCTCCGCTCATACCGCCCAAGCCCCACGGATTGTTGTATTGTCCGGCAACGGCTTCTTGGAACGAATCGAGCAAAAACTGCTGTACTTCGGGCACATCTGCCTGTGCATTGGAGATTCCAGCAGAGCCAGGAATGGTCTGGTTTCCGAAGTTGTTATCGAAGAAACCGCGCATTTCCCCAACCAAATCGTGCTGAGCTTGTGTGAAGGTTTTTGGGTTTCCAAGAGATTCGTAACCGGCCTGACTGATTATGGAAGCGGGTTGAATGTAGTTTGCCCCATACAGCGCACCATAACTTGGGTGTGTGCTGTAATTGAGTGCAGGATAAGGGCCTAAGGAGTTGCTCACCCACCACGCATTTAGTGCGTTTGTCTCAGGGCTCGTGTGTTTTCGGTAGTATTCAAATACGGTGGGCGCTGAAGGTCGCTGCCGAATGTTGATGTCGGCTAGATTGTAGACTCCCGTCATTACCGATGAGTGTCCGCTGAAGTGACCTGTTGGCCCCTCTGCAAATCGGAATTCCTTGTATAGTGTTCCCACTTCCTGAAGGCGTTGACCACCGACCTGTCCTAGGGATTGAACTCCTGAAGCAATATCGGACGAGATGCTTTCATTGCCCAATAGCGTGTTCGGCATGAGGTTGCCATCTGCCTTGTGCATGGTTTCGAGATTACGGACACCGCCCGCAAAGAGGCAGAACACCACGTGATCGACCACACGCGCTCCTGTGGCTGCAAACAGCCTTCCCGAAGGAAGAATGTAAGGTGCAATGAACGCGCCTGCCGTGGCGGCCGTTGCCTTTTTTATGAATCCTCTTCTTTTCATGGGTTACGAATAAATAAAGACCATAGTCGATTGTCCATAGACCACAACACGTGGACAATCGACTATGGTCTGTGGACTATTTCTCATCTTAATAATAACGGTATTCGTTGGAGGTCATGATGGCGTAATAGACCAATTCGGGAGTAATCTCCGCATTCTCATCAATTACATTTTTCATGTGCCACAGCTCAAATTCGTTGGGGTTGCGGTTCAGGAACTTCTGGTAGGTCTCCATCAGAAACTGATCCACATTGGCGCGCATGGCGGTGCTGGTCGGCACAATCACGTTGGCATCATTCAGAAAATTTTTGATAATCATGTCCTCAATCAACTTCAAATCTCCGAAGCCTGAATAAGGAACGGCCAAGGTCTGCAACTGCGCCTGCGAGATGCTTGTTTCGAACAAATCGGTGTAGGCAATGGAGATAAACTCCGCCAGACTTTTTACATAATCCTTGTTTCCTTCTGGTCGGTTCACGTTCACATCATTCACATCGTAAATGATGTTCTTATCCTTGTTGCAACTTGGGAGCAGCCCCAAGGTGAGGATTGCGATAAGGAGAGCTAGAACTTGGGTATTTAATCTCCTCATTCTTAATGAAGAAATTAATCCTCCGCCTCGTTCCTCGGCACCTCCTTTGAAAGGAGGAACTGCGCCATTCCCTCTTAAAAAGGGGGTGTCCGTGAGGACGGGGGATTTGTACCTGCAAGTAAAAGGGAATTTACTTTTCATGTTCATAGTCCTGCAAATTCATCGGTTGAAAGAATGTCTATCTGCAAGCGTTCGTAATTGCTTGACTGCTTGTAGCGGACTGAATGATAGCCCTGTTCTTCTGAGGTCGGGTCGCGGAAGAGATAGCGTGCATAGAGTTCGCGCACTTGGCCTTCGTAATAATCATCAGAATGGAGGAAGATGTCGATGAATTCCTCCTTAGAATTAGCAGTTTCGTAGAACAATACAGCCACAAAATCATCCACCATGGTGATGCCGGCATTGTGCTCATCTTGAGTGGGATCGCGGAACAGAAAATTGTTGAACATGCTGAGAACGAAGTTGAACGAACCCATATTTATCTCATCGTAGATGTCGTTGGCAACCAACCTGCGGTGCATTTCCTGCATGCCGATGGTGCCGTTGCGGAACTGTGCAGGAGTGGTAAGTAACAATTCCAACTTATCAATTGCAGCATGAAATAGTTCGTAAAAAGCAGCATACTGCGGGTCATTAAGCGCAAGATTGTAGATGTAAATCTGTTGCTGAATGGCGGTGGTGTCGAACGGGCCGTTCAGCAATTTTAACGAATTGTATTCAAGCACTTTATTCTTGTATTCACTGTTCTGAACAATCACATCCACTATCAGCTTTCTGCTTGCAACGCTCATGTTTCCGGTGCGAAGGGTAGCAATGGCGTTGGTCTCTTCCTGCGCAAAAGGCTCGCGACCAAGCAAGCTGATGTAGCACTTGGTCACGTAATTCTCAATCACCAAGTTGGAAATGGTGGAATCGGGCGGAGCGGTATTGTCATCAATAATAATCTCGTCCTTCTTGCAGCCCGTGGCAATGAGCAAAACCAATGAGAACAGAAACAGAACACGCGGGAATGCTTGATACATGGGGTTGATTAACGTCTATTCAGGATCGATATTACAAAAAATAGGAATGAGCAGTGAGATATTAGCTAGGAAGTCTTGCTCATCTCAAACCTTACGGCTCAGACATTAGGCGTCAGACTTCGGACGTTAGAAAAAATTGTATCACGCCACCACCGCCTCCATTCTGCTGCTCCACGGGCCGCTCTTCTTTTGTTCGCAAACATTCATCCAACGGCAAAACACATAGATCATCTTCGTGCGGTGCTCGGTGCCTAGTTTAATCACTTCAATGGCGCGTGTAGAGAAGGTTCTCTCCGCGCACTGCTCCCACGTTTGGGGAGGCGCAGCACCGAACGGAAGCACCGAATAGCGAATATCCAGACCATCTGCCAACTTATGAATGTGGGGGCGCCCTTCTGATGAAGCCACCCGCGCCCTCAGCCGTATCCAACCTCCGCTCATGTGCTGCAGAAACGCTTCGGGCGTGTCATCAATGGCAGCCCGTTTGGTCTTGGTCATCTTATCCTTCCATACACGGAAAACCTCCCGTTCGCCTGCCGTAATGCCGGGTCGGTTTTTCATTCTAGGAAGAATGTCTTCCGTAAACTTGGTAAACCGCTTGCGCAGCGCATTCTTGTCGGCTATGGCGCCCTTATCACGTATGTTGGGGTTTATGCAGAGGGTGTAAATTGCCACCCACTCATCGTGCAGCGCCTTCCATTCGTCCTTTTGCTCCTCAGAGAGGCCAAGCCGCTCCCAACTATGAGGCAGACCGGGCTTTAGCAGGATGGTGGTGGTATTGCGGATGTAGGTGTTGAGCGCTGCATCAGCCCTCGGAATTCTACGTTTGTTGTAAGGCATGCTATGGTAGTTTTAGGTTGAACCAGTGGCAACAGCTATTCCCCTCGCATCCCACATCGCACTCTTACTGTTGCCGGTGTTAAAGGTAGAAATTTTACGGATTGGATGGGTGTCAGAGCTACTGACATACTTACGGGCGGTAATAATGGTACTCTAGAGCCGAAACAGAAGTATGTCAGCAGTAATGGCATAGTTACCGCTGGCAATAATCGGGCTAGGGAGCCCATGCAGAAGTATGTCAACGTGATTGACATAGGTGTGGAGTGTAGTAACCGTACTCTGGATGCTGGTTGTAAGCATGTCAACAACTCTGACATAGATATGATTCACGCCAACCGAAGCGCTATCCATGCTGAGAGTGGTTCGATTTAAGTTCAGAGAGGTACGACTGGAGTCCACTGCGGTACGGATTAGTGGCACCAACATGAGTAGGAAGTTGATGCACGCACGCACTACCTCCGTGTATCCATCAGTAGAGCCCACGCCATGGCCAAATCTGTTGCGCGGTGTGCTGACAGATTTTAGAACAACACGGTGTAGGAAAATTGGAAGTGGATTGGTACTATTGGGGAGGGTAAGAATCAGGAGATGAATTTCTCATGGCTGATGGTGGAGGCAAACGTTCAAACGAGGATTATGAGAAGTGCGTTAGTTGCAATACCGTATCGAACGCCATTTTTCTTGGCATCGAAGATAGAGAGCAGATACACTTCAGTGTGTATCCCAACCCCGCCACTAGCCACGTTGTAATTGAACTGCCCGAGGATATGAAACGCGGCACAATACAACTATTTAATGTGCATGCACAGTTAGTAATGCAATACGCTACAGCCAATCAGAACGCTACGATTGATATTAGTTCTTTGGATCAGGGTCTTTATTTCATCCACCTCACGGATGGGAAAAAGCAGGGCTGGGAAAAATTTGTAAGGCAGTAGCGGAGAGGATAAACCAGAACTAAGCTTGAAGGTCTTTGCAGCCAGTCCCCTCCTCTCAACAATCCTCGTTACAAACCACCGCCCAAACCGCGTTGTGGTCGGAGAGCAGATTGCCGTACGTATCGTATTCTCCAATCGTCAAAAGCACACGGTTAGAGTAAATGTGATCCACCCAGCTCGATTGAGAAAAAGGAAAATCATCGGCAGAGATAATGGTGTTAACCTGTGATTGGCTGATGTTGAAATCGCCAATCAGCACGCTCATCTCCGAAGTATCGATATTCATGGAGTTGACAAACGCCACAAACTTCTCAAACCCCGCCCGTTCGGAAGCCGAGTTATTCTCGTGCCAATTGTAGGTGTTGTGGTAATGGAACAGATTGAGGTACTGATTGTCGTTGCCAATATAGATGCGCACAAACTGCGCTTTCCGTTCCCATTTATCGCCACCGGGGTCGGTCTGAATTGATTGCTGGCCGTATGACTGAATGGGAAATTGAGAAAGAATGGCATTGCCGCCTTCTTTGTGCGTTCCGAATTTGGTAGATGTCTGAGGCAGGAAATAACGGTACGGATAATCGGAGAAAACGGTTTTCACCTGATTCCAACAATCGGGTTCTACTTCCTGCAAGCAGATGATGGATTCTCCCTGAAGCATTGCGCGGAAGGCGGTGAGGTTGTCGGTCAGATTACCTTCTCCGTGGGGGCCAGTGCCCCCATGAATATTGTAAGAGACAATTCTAAACTCGGCCACATCGGTAAGCGCTCCATCCGCATCTATCGGAAATTCGGTAAGCGGCTCCTTTTCGCAGCTCGAAAGGAGCAAGGCAACAAGTGACGCGAACAGAATGGAAAGCTTACTGAAATTCATTGGTTAATCTAATCTAGACCTGTTAGATTTCCAAAACCTAACAGGTCTTGGCACACGTTTTTTCCTTTTCCCGTTTTCCCTTTTTCCAATCCCTCAACTCATATCAGCCAAATTCTGATAAAAGAACGGAATGGTCTGAATGCCTTTGAGGTAATTGAAAATGCCGAAGTGTTCGTTCGGAGAGTGAATAGCATCTGAATCCAATCCAAAGCCCATCAGCACCGATTTCAACCCGAGTTCTTGTTCAAACATGGCCACAATAGGAATGCTGCCACCGCTTCGCATAGGAAGAGGCGCTTTGCCAAAGGTGGTTTCCATGGCTTTGTGCGCTGCTTTGTAGCCAGTAAAATCAGTAGGAGTGAGGTAAGGTTGTCCGCCATGGTGTGGCTTCACTTTCACCTTTACCGAATCGGGCGCCATGCCTTCAATATGACTCACCAACAGCTTAGTAATTTTGTCTGGGTCTTGCCCCGGCACCAATCTGCACGAGATTTTGGCATAAGCCTTTGACGGAAGAACCGTCTTGGCGCCTTCGCCTGTGTAGCCGCCCCAAATGCCGTTTACATCCAACGTTGGACGGATGGTGGCGCGCTCCAACGTAGAATAACCAGCCTCGCCTTGGGTGGCTTCCATGTCTAATTCATCGCAGTATTCCTGCTCGCTAAAAGGCGCTTTGGCCATTTGGGCACGCTCTTCCGCACTTACTTCAATTACGCCATCATAGAATCCTGGAATGGTGATTTTCTTGTTCTCATCCGTCAATGATGCAATCATATCGCACAGCACATTGATTGGATTTCCGACCGCTCCGCCATACAATCCAGAGTGGAGGTCGCGCTTTGGGCCAGTAACTTCTACCTGAATGTAGCTCAGTCCGCGAAGTCCAACCGTGATGGAAGGAACATCATTTGCAATCATTCCGGTATCAGAAATAAGAACCAAATCGGCTTTCAATCGCTCTTTGTTTGCTTTTACAAATAGGCCAAGATTGTCCGAACCAACTTCTTCCTCGCCCTCAATCATAAACTTTACGTTGCACGGAAGTCCATCGGTTTTTAGCATCAATTCGACCGCTTTCACGTGCATGTACATCTGACCTTTGTCATCGCACGCACCACGGGCATAAATCTTTCCGTCCTTAATAACAGGCTCAAACGGTGGCGAATCCCACAATTCAATCGGGTCTGCTGGCTGCACATCATAATGTCCGTAAACCAACACGGTCGGAAGGTTCTCATCTACGATTTTCTCGCCATAAACGATTGGGTATCCTGCCGTTGGGCATATCTCTACCTTATCAATGCCAATTTCCTTTAGCCTCGTAGCTAGCAACTCGGCAGCACGGTGAACGTCTTTGCTAAACGCAGGGTCGGCACTCACCGAGGGAACTTTTAGCAAGTCTATAAGTTCATCAAGAAAACGGTCCTTGTTCGATTCAATGTATTTGTCAACTGTATTCAGATTCATCATAAGCGTGTTTAGTCGGCCAAAATTAGTTTTTAATGACTGCGAAACATCTGAGCCCGAATGGAGTTCAAACGTGGTGATGTGCTTGTTTATCTTTGCCCACCCAAAAAAATGAAGCTGTTTCGTTCATTCTGTCTGATGCTTGTAGGGTGCCTCTTTGGTATGACTACCCATGCGCAGTTGGTGGTGGATGCAACATTTTCGCCACAGCAGTTGGTTGAGGATGTGCTGATTGGGCAAGGAGTGCAGGTGAGTAACTTTCAGTTTACAGGCAATCCGGCTTCAAGAGGGTTCTTTGATGGTGCTAATTCCAATATTGGTTTGGCATCGGGAGTGATTCTTTCCACAGGTCGCGCCATAGATGCCGTGGGACCTAATACCTCTCCCGCTGGTGGAATCTCCGAAGAAGGCACTGATTTTGCCCGTCCTGGAGATGCGGCACTTACCGGAATTTCTGGTTCACTTTCTGGAACGCATGATGCATCCGTTTTGGAGTTCGATTTCATACCGTCTTCAGACACAGTTCAATTCAAGTTCGTTTTCGCTTCTAACGAGTACATGTTTTGGGTGGGCACAGCCAATATCAATGATGTGTTTGCTTTCTTCCTCAGCGGCCCCGGAATAGTAGGCGAATTGAATGTTGCGCTTATTCCGGGAACTACAACGCCCATCACCATGGTGAATGTAAATGCCAACAACAATTCGCAGTTCTATGTTGATAATGGCGATGAAACTGGAGAAGAGGGAGCGGCAACTGTAAGCTATAACGGTTTTACAACACCATTAACCGCAATTGCCGTTCTTCCCGAGACATGCCAACCCTATCATATACGTTTGGCAATTGCCGATGGAGGCGATGGACTGTACGACAGCGCGGTTTTTCTTGAAGCAGGAAGTTTTTCTAGTCCAACGGTGAGTTTGAATGCAGAGACGAATTACACGTCAACCACTGGCTCGCTTGATTTGGTTGAAGGCTGTAGTACCATGAGCCTCACCTTTGAACGTTCCGAACCGTTGGACGCTCCATTAACCGTTGGTCTGAATTTTAGCGGCTCGGCAACCGTTGGTGCTGATGTGACCAATATTCCCAATTTCATCATTTTCCCGGCTGGACAAGCCACCACCACCATCACCTTTAATATTGTGGAAGATGCGTTGGTGGAAGGCACGGAAACCCTGATAATTGCCATCGACCAGCTAAATCCGTGCAGCACTGGGCCGGCCACTTCTGTTACGCTTACTATTCAGGATGTGGAGCCTATGACTTTGCAAATTACGCCAAGTTTGGCCTTGGGATGCCCCACTCCAAGCACTATTGATGTGGTAGTTTCGGGAGGTTATCCTGTTTATGACTATCAATGGAATGGAGCGGCTGATACGGATGCTTCCATCACCGTAAATCCGTACACTACCACCAATTACACGGTGATTGTAACCGATGCATGTGGTTTTATTGCCACTGCAACTAGCACCATTTCGGTCAATTATCAGCAAATGCAGGTTTCAGTTCCTAACCTAGCGGTTTGCAATGGCGATGATGCATTATTGACATCAACCGTCACGGGAGGAATGGGCAGCATAACCTACCTCTGGGATGGAAATGGAACGGACACAACCTATTTTCTGACTCCAACAAGCACGGTTTCGGTTGTGCTTCAAGTAACGGATGGTTGTGGTATTTCGGAATCTATAACGGCCACAGTTACGGTAGAACAATTGGATGCTTCTTTCACACATCAACTCATAAAACATAGCACAATTCAGTTCACCAATACCACGATAGGCGCAACTGATTTTAGTTGGAATTTTGGCGATGGCGAAGGCAGTTTCCGTGAATCTCCGTTGCATGAATACGCTATGGAAGGCACTTATCCTGTAACGCTAACCGTGACAAACAGCAACGGATGTCAATCAACTCTGGAAGATACTGTTATTGCCTATCCGCCACTTCATGTTTACATTCCAAATGCCTTTACGCCCAATGGCGATGGGGTAAATGATGTTTTTGGAATTGAAGGAGAGGGCTATCTTTACTACGATTTAGAGATAGTTGATAGGTGGGGAAACAAGATGAAGCACGGTCGGTTCAAGGACAATACAGCTTGGGATGGAACGTACAAGGGAAAGTTGGTGCCGAGCGGTGCTTATGTGTATCGCGTGTGGGTAGAACCACCCATTGGCATTGAGGTGAGGGAAACTGGCGTTCTTAACGTCCTCTCTGGGGAGTAATTGATGGGGCGAGAGACAAGGGACAAGAGACAAGAGACAAG
>JBDNJH010000153.1:0-2681 GCA_041687875.1 Flavobacteriales bacterium
CATGCAAGGGAGACGCATGCAAGGGAGACGCATGCAAGGGAGACGCATGCAAGGGAGACGCATGCAAGGGAGACGCGATAAATCGCGTCTCTACTTCGTGACCGCTCTAGAAATCACGATTTTCTGAACCTCTGAAGTTCCTTCGTAGATCTGTGTGATTTTGGCATCGCGCATCAAACGCTCCACGTGGTATTCTTTCACGTAGCCGTAGCCTCCATGAATTTGAACTGCTTCTACAGTAGTTTCCATTGCCACGCGGGAAGCGAATAATTTGGCCATTGAACTTGAAATATCGTAGTTCATTCCTTGGTCTTTGTGCCAAGCAGACTTGTAGATAAGCAAACGTGCTGCTTCAATTTCTGTAGCCATATCAGCCAATTTGAATTGAATGATTTGGTGTTGGTTGATGGTCTTTCCAAACGCCTTGCGCTCTTTTGAATAGGCTAAAGACAATTCGTACGCTCCACTCGCAATCCCTAAGGCTTGAGCAGCGATTCCAATTCGGCCACCTGAAAGCGTCATCATGGCGAATTTGAACCCGAAGCCATCCTCACCAATTCTATTCTCTTTTGGGACTTTCACGTCCTGAAACATCAACGAATGTGTGTCAGACGAACGGATTCCCAACTTGTCTTCCTTGGCTCCTACCGTAAAGCCTTCCATTCCTTTCTCAACAATTAAAACGTTGATTCCTCGATGGCCTTTCTCTACATCCGTTTGTGCGATGACGAGGTAGGTTGATGCTGTACCTCCGTTTGTAATCCAGTTTTTTGTGCCATTGAGCAGATAATAATCGCCCATATCAATGGCCGTTGTCTGCTGCGAAGTGGCATCTGAACCAGCTTCAGGCTCTGAAAGGGCAAAAGCTCCGATTTTTTGGCCAGTTGCCAACGGAACTAAGTACTTCTGTTTTTGCTCTTCCGTTCCGTATTTCTCCAATCCCCAGTTCACCAATGAGTTGCAAACGCTCATACAAACCGATGCCGAGTTATCAATTTTGGAAATTTCTTCCATTGCTAGCACGTAGGAAATGGTGTCCATTCCGCTGCCGCCATATTTCGGGTCCACCATCAAACCAAGGAAACCGAGTTCGCCCATCTTTTTGATCTGCTCGTGCGCGAATTCCATCTTGGTATCGCGTTCTATCACGCCTGGCAAAAGCTCTGTGCGTGCAAAATCGCGTGATGCTTTCTGTATCATCAGATGTTCCTCGTTCAACTCAACTTTCATCTTAAAATCCTGCTTTGGTGTGCGGCAAAAATAGTTGTTTTGGTGGTTGGTAGTTAATCGTAGGTGATTAGAACTTGAGGATAGAAACATACTTTTAGCCACAGATACACTGATTTTCACTGATGTGCACAGAGAGTAAGGACTGAGAAATGATTATGAACAGATTGGAAATGGAAAAAACAACAGCAATTGGCATTATGTCGGGCACTTCGCTTGACGGGTTGGATTTGTGCTATGTAGAATTCACGTTTGATGGGAAATGGGAGTTCAAGATTGTGGCGGCTGACTGCATTCGCTATGATAAACAGTGGTCTTACAAGCTTGGAAACGCGCACACCTTTTCACCCGAGAAACTTAGGATACTAAATGTGGCTTTCGGAATGTATATAGGCGATCAGGTCAATGCATTTCTCAAGAAGTTTGGATTACCGAAACCAGATATGGTCTGTTCTCATGGTCATACGGTTTTTCACGAACCAGCGAAGAAGCTTACCCTGCAGATTGGGGATGGGCAGGCGATGGCTGAAATCTGCGAAATAACCACTGTTTCAGATTTCCGCTCATTGGATGTTTCATTGGGTGGACAGGGCGCACCGTTGGTTCCTATTGGGGATGAGTTGCTTTTCCCTAGACATACGGCCTGCTTGAATTTGGGCGGATTTTCGAATATCAGCTTTAGGGAAGATGGAGAAAGACGAGCGTTTGACATCTGCCCGGTTAATATTGTTCTGAATTCACTTGCCAATAAACTAGGAAAACCCTTTGATAAGGACGGCTTGCTGGCGCGGTCGGGAAGATTGAACCGTAAGTTGCTGGCAGAGCTTAATTCGCTCCCAATATATCATGGTACCGAACGACCTTCGCTGGCTCGTGAATGGCTGGAAAATGAGTTTATTCCGCTGGTTGATAAAGCCCCGATTGATACAGTCGGTAAACTGAGAACAGTTACGGAACATGCCGCACGGCAGATAAGCTCGGTTATCAACGACAAAGCCCTAAGAGGCGGGGTGCTACTAACAGGTGGTGGAGTTTGGAACGACTTCCTGTTATATCGTATTGTGGCGCTTTCCAAAGCTATAATCATGCTTCGAAAACGCAAGACAACCGATTACAAGGAAGCCTTGATTTTCGCATTCTTAGGTGTGCTTCGCATGCGAAACGAAACAAACGTACTCCGAAGTGTTACAGGTGCTTCGCGCGATTCTTCCTCAGGAGTGATTCATTTTCCGTGACTCAATAGCGGATTGGTCGCTAAGCTCCGGACTGATGCACGCAGAGATGAAGAGGAAATGAGGGGTCGCTGCGCTCATCGGTTTTTTAACCACAGAGGATACGGAGGGGGCACAGAGGACACGGAGGGTTCGCCTCGCTCAGGGATGGGCACGCGGATGACGCAGATGGCACGGATGAAGACGGATTGGTCGCTAAGCTCCGGACTGATGCACGCAGAG
>JBDNJH010000154.1:0-2511 GCA_041687875.1 Flavobacteriales bacterium
CGTCACACTCAAGGACGTCCGCGACATGGCGCCACCAACTATCGGCAATCCCGAAGAGAACGAACCTTTCATGGAATGCAGCATACTGATGGGGCCGCTTTCGAGCCCGATTTTCTCCGAACCAACAAGCATGAACGGCAGGGGCATGATGGCCTGATATTCCTCAACGGCAACGCCAGCTGCTTTCCATTGAGAAACGTAATTATCTGAGAATGCTTCGGTGGCATTACGGTTCATCATTTGTGCCTTATAGAATTTGATGTTCACAATTGCATCCAGCATCCACAGAAAGGCGCAAAGTCCAATCACCAACGAAATATGGTAGGTGTATTTTCCACCGCCAATCGACCTAAAATGGCGGAAAAGCACATAGAGATGATAGACCGTCCAAACGGAGAAAACGTAGTAGAAAATCCAGGCAACTCTGCCGAGTGAACGGAATTGTTTGAGGGGCGCGATGAAGTCAGACAACCAATTAAGTCCAATGAGGTGGAACAGACCCATGGCAAACAGCAAGGTGATGATTCCCGGAATGAAAGCCGCTTTCAAAGGCTCAGGTAGAACAGGATGCGTGAGCACTTTCCACTTGCGTGTCACTGTTCGTCTGACCAGCGCCAACACGGAAGCAAAAGCGGTAAACGAAGCAACCATTCCGATGTAGGCATTTCCTTCCCAACTGCCCGGAATGAAAATGCGAAAGAAATACGAATTGAACAGACTTTGAAACGGGTCGACAACGGGCACGAACACACTTTGGAATGTGGTCATGTAACTGAAAATCCCTGTTGGGTTTGTGGGCCTGTCGGTAATCGGGTCAACTCCTTTCTGATAGGCAATGAACAGAACCAACGGCACCAAAAGCGTAAACGTGCGTGCTGCCAAGTGTTCCATTTCTTTAAATCGGAACTTCTTTATTATCAGTTCCCAACCCAAAATGGCGCCAAGAAAAATCACAAAAATGAAGAGGTAGTAGGGGTGAAGGAACCCAAAAAGCAGTACGATGTATGAAGCAACCAAAGCAAAAATCCACGGCCAATTTGTTCGGGAGAAACCTGCAATTAGCAACCACGCCATCGGCACAAAAAACGTGTAGCCCAAGGCATAATGGCCTATAAATCGCGCCACCTGCGGACTCAGAAACGCTATCGCAAGCGAGAATGGAACGGCAAACCACGGATTTACATGATTCCAAGTCAAAAACCGATGAATGCACCAGCCCGAAATCACCAAACTGCCAATCATCAGCAGGTTCATAATGGCAATAATCTGGCTTCCGTTGTTCACATCTGGCCCAACAAACCACGTTAGAATCTTAGTCAAAAGGGGCTGACCATCGGCAAAAATCAAGTGGTCGCCATACGGATAAAGCATCCCCTCAAACCACATTCCTTCGCCATGTATGACCTGATAAGCCACCGCGAAATAATTCTTCAATCCATCGCCCTGATTACCGAACAGAAACTCGCCCGGATGCAATATCATATCTCCGAAAAAGCGGAAACAGACAAGAACGGCCAGCAGCACAACCGTAAGCGCAGAAAAGAAAACGTGTTTATCGAAACGCACTATCGCCAAATGAGAAGTCGAATGAAATTATGCAATTCTTTCAGTAGCACCGTTGCGCTGGGCGAAGGAAGAATGATGTCTGGTTTCAGCCTCACGTCAATCGCCAACATGCGCAAGCCCGCTTTCGAAGCCTTCTGAATAAACTCCAAATCAAACAGATACCGGTTCACCTGTGTTTGCAAAAACACCTCACGCCCTGCTGCGTTGAATCCCTTCAAACCCCCTTGGGTATCCTTTATTTTTAGTCCAAAAAGCAAACCGTTCAGCCAACGCAGCGATTTCGATAAAATTTTACGAAACCCCGAAAGCGAATCATAATACGAGTCGCCACGGCTCGCCACCACCACATCACATTCGTTCTGCGCTAGCACCTCGTAAAACCGAATAATCGAATCCTCCACGTACGGAATATCCACATCCGTATAAATCTGCAGCTCGGCCTCGCTCGAACGGATACCCATCCGCACCGCATAGCCCTTGCCTCTATTTTTCGGATACTCAATCACCTTAATTTCAGGCGTTTCGCTTATCAGTTTCGCCAAAATTTCGTCCGAAACCCCGCTCAGCGAACCATCATTTACCAGAATTACCGAATCCAAAGCACCTTGCGCAATCCCACTTTTCACCCTCAGAATACTCTCCGAAAGCACGCGTTCCCACCCATTTCGCGGGTTGAAACAAGGAATAATAATGTCAACGGTTTTCACAGCACTCATCGGCTTGGCGAAAATAGCGAAACGCAGTTGGGGTTTGATGCTTCAAGCCTATCCAGAATCGCTTGTTGGGCGTGCCCCCGATAAAAAATCGGGGTCGGGTCGTCCGCTATATCTTTTTTGCCCAAAAGCAAAAAAGGATGCCGCTTCCACCCCTCACGCGGTGCCATCTGCAAGTCTCAGCGTTAGCATTAAGGTAATTTACGCGTAAGAAACAGACCATTATATCAAA
>JBDNJH010000155.1:0-10726 GCA_041687875.1 Flavobacteriales bacterium
ATGATGTAAAGCGTGGAGCCGTACTGTTCACGAAATGTGAGCACGCTCTCGAACATGATGGCGACCAGACTGGCAACAATGGCCACAAGAAGAACCACATCAAACGCCTTTCCCCAACGGGTTTCCACGCCAAAAATGATCTCCTCAACTATTAGTTTCAGGTGTTTGATCGAAAGCCGATGGCGGAACGCATCGGGGTCGTCACTCAACATGCGCCTTATGAGGTCGTGACTTAATTTTTTAAACGGATTGAAGGACATAGGCTAAAGGTAATGGCTCAACTGCGTTTTGCGGCTTGGTTCGCATCCTTCATCTCTAGATTCAACAATTTGAAATCAGGTTTGCCTCCTTGTTTTACCAAATGATTGGACATCACAATGGCGCGCCTGATCTTGATGTCGGAGCTCTTCACATTATTCACCCAATAAATCAGTGTGCGTTGCATTCCTTTGGTAAAGGAGTGGAATATTTGTTCTGCATCAGGAAATTGGTCTAGCACTTCTCGCAACTCATCACCAATGGGAACACCATATTCGGAGTTGTCTTTCTCTACATCAACAGAAATGGTTTGGTCACTAACCAGCCCGAGCTTTTTGCATCGTTCCTTATTGAGCATGATACGGTATTCTCCCGTACCTCCTCCATGAATGGAGCAATGGTATTTCACCACGCTATTTACAGTAGTTATTACCCTTCGGTCATTTCCTTCTATTAACGCTTGGGCAATATCTTTCGGAATAGGAAAGTACCAATGATAAAGGTCTGAAGCAGCGTCTTTATGTAACTGTGCGCTAAATTTCATCAATGTCTCCTCCAAAAATACGGAGTGAACAGAATGAGTACCGTGAAGAGTTCCAATCGGCCAATAAGCATCAGAATGGCCAAAAACCATTTTGCGCCTGAAGGAAGCCAAGCAAAGTTGTCGACCGGGCCAACACTTCCAATGCCCGGGCCGATATTGCCAAGCGAGGTTGCAACCGAACCCATCGCAGTTAGCAAATCCACTCCAAACATGGTCATGATAACCGAACCGAAGGCAAAAATGATAATGTAGGTCATGATAAAAGCCACCACATTGTAGGTGATGGAAGGGTCAACTGCTCTTCCATTCAACCGAACGGGGATAATGGCCGAAGGATGTAGTTGCCGTTTGAGTTCGAGAATACTGTTCTTAACCAAGATAATGTGCCGCACAATTTTAACACCTCCAGCAGTGGAACCGGCCGAACCTCCGAAGAACATCAGAATGAAGAAAACCATGGTAATGAATGGGGTCCAACTTGTGTAATCTGCAGAAACAAACCCGGTGGATGTTATAACCGAAACCACTTGAAAAAGGGAGTCGCGGAATGCCTTTTCAAAATCGCCATCAGACACGCTTGCAACCACTAGGGCAACACCGAGGGTAACAACAATTGTTATTCCTGCATAGAACTTGAATTCTTCGTTTTGAAGAACCTTTTTGAAATTTCCGACCAGCCCGAAATACATGAGCGTAAAACTTGTTCCCGCTAAGAACATGAATAGTGTGATGATGTATTGAATGGCAGGCGAGAATTCGGCCGCGCTTGTATTAAATGTGGAAAAACCACCCGTTGCCATGGTGGTTAGCGCATGGTTCATGGCATCGAACCAGCTCATTCCGGCAATTTTTAGCATAACAAATTCGGCAAACGTAAGTCCAACATAGACCAGCCATAGGCGCTTGGCCGTGTCGCGGATTTTTGGAGCAAGTTTGTCGGTTTTTAGGCCAGGCGATTCGGCCCCGAAAAGCTGCATTCCTCCAATACCCAAAATGGGTAGAATAGCCACGGCAAGCACAATAATTCCCATGCCACCAATCCATTGGGTCATGCTGCGCCAAAAGAGAATATCCTTTGGTATGATGGTAAGATCGGTGATGATGGAAGCCCCCGTTGTTGTATAACCCGAAAGGGTTTCAAAAAAGGCATCAGTAAAACTGACCACCGAACCACTCATAATGTATGGCAGCACACCCGAAAGCGACATTACCAACCAACCGAAACTTACAATGAGAAACCCCTCTCGCTTGCGAATATTTGGTTTCTCGGAAGAGCGGGTCAAAACCCAAGCGGCCATTCCGGTACCAAAGGTGACAGCAATGGAAAAGGCCATCGGAACAATATCGTCTGGATTAAAATAGACCGAAACGGGCAAGCACAGTGTCATAAAAAACCCGTTAAACAGCAGCAGCAGTCCAAGCACATTTACTACAATCCTGTAATTGATGCTCATGGAAATGGGGAAATGGGAAAAAGGAAAGATGAAAAAAGTGTCCAGTCCTTCATTTGCTATGGCAGTTTTTCAATTTAAAAATAGCTTTCCACCTTATGGATGCATTCAGGTTGGGCTACCACAACCACATGATCCATGGCTTCAAAGACAAAATCGCCATTAGGAGTGTAGCTTCTTCCGTTTCTAATAACGCCACCCACAATGGCAGCTTTCGGGAAGTTTATTGCTTTCAAAACCTTGCCTACTACAGCCGATTTTTCGCTCACTTCAAATTCCAAAACCTCAGCATCAACGCCATGTAAACTGGTCAAAGACAGAACCTCTCCTTTTCTGATATGACGGAAAATGAAGTTGGCAGCAATCAGTTTCTTGTTAATCATCGTATCAACACCGATATTCTGTGAAAGATGGATGTAATCCATGTTTTCGACTAGCGCAATGGTTTTCTGAACCTTATGATTCTTGGCCACTAGACACGAAATGATGTTGGTTTCGGAGTTGTCGGTCACTGCAATGAAAGCGTCCATTTGGTCAATTCCTTCTTCCTCCAACAGTTCTACATTACTTCCGTTTCCATGGATAATTAGGGTTCCCCGAAGTTCGTCTGCGAGTTCAAAACAGCGGTCTTTGTCCGCCTCAATCAACTTTACATTGAACTTTAGACTCAGTTTTTTTGCCGTGTGCACTCCAACCTCGTTCCCGCCAAGAATCATAACGTTCTTGATGCGCTTACGCTCCTTGCCCGAAAGCTCAATAATATGGTTCATGGCATCTGGCTGCGCAATAAAATAAACGTGGTCGCCACTATGAAACGACACATCGCCACGCGGAATGATGGTCTTATTGTTCCTCAGAATAGCAACAGTCAGAAAATTATTGTCAGGGTTGAGATAAGCGGCCTCAGAAACAGTTTTTCCTGCAACCGGACTTGCTTCTTCAATGGAGATACCAACCAAATTTAGCAACCCACCATCAAACTCAAACGAATCGGTAAATGCAACATCTTTCAGCAATCGCTTTATTTCCCGTGCGGCCAATGTTTCGGTGCTGATAATCTCATCAATACCCAATTTCTCAAGGTCCAATTTCTCGCGTTTCAGCAAAAATTCTGTGTTCCTAACGCGCGCAATGGTACGTTTGGCACCAAGGTGTTTGGCAATGATGCAGGTTGATATGTTTGTTTCTTCGGAGTTGGTAGCAGCAATCACCAAACGCGCTTTAGAAACATTCGCTTCCTCCAAAACAGAGTACGAAATCGAATTGCCCCTAATCGTTGCAATGTCTAAATGCTCTGCTGCATACTTCAGCTTCTCGGCATCCGTATCAATCAGCACGATATCCTGATTCTCCTGTGTCAGCAGCTTCGCGAGATGAAATCCCACGTCTCCTGCCCCTGCAATAATGATTCTCATGTGTTAAAAGTGGTGCAAAGGTATATGGCTATTGCAACAAATACTATCATTTGCAAGAACGCTATATGCTTGATGGCCTTTCATCGGCCATATTTCCAATATGGTGGCTAGAGGCTTAGAACAATAGGATTGTTAACATTACAGTTCAGATTCATTGATTATGAATGAAAACAAGACCCATTTTGATGTAGTCGTAGTTGGAGCCGGACTTTCTGGCATTGGTGCTGGCTATCACTTACAGAATTCCTGTCCAAACAAAAGCTTTACCATTTTAGAAGGACGCGATGCTATTGGCGGCACGTGGGATTTGTTCAAATATCCTGGCATCCGTTCCGATTCTGATATGTACACATTCGGGTTTCCGTTTCATCCTTGGAAAAATCCCAAGGCAATTGCAGACGGAGCTTCTATAATGGCGTATTTGAATGATACGGTTGATACCTACAATCTGAGAAAACACATCCAATTTGGGAAACGTGTAGCCGCTTCAAACTGGTCTTCTACGGAGAAAAAATGGACGTTGACCATAAACGATTCTCACTCGGGCGAGAGCCGAACCATTACCTGCAACTTTCTTTTTATGTGCAGTGGTTACTACGATTACAGAGCTGGTTATGAGCCTAATTTTCCGAATGCGGAAGCGTTTGAAGGAATCAAAATTCATCCGCAGCATTGGGATACAAATCTCGATTATACCAACAAGAAAATCGTAATTATTGGTAGTGGTGCCACAGCCGTAACCTTGCTGCCGATACTCGCAGAGACTGCTAAAGAAGTGACCCTGCTACAGCGTTCGCCAACCTACATGGCCGTATTGCCCAGCGAAGATGTTATTGCTAATACATTCAAGAAAATTTTACCCAACCAATTGGCGCATACGCTGGCGCGATGGAAGAATATTCTGCTCGGAATAGGGATTTACAATTTCAGCAGAAAATGGCCACAAATAATGAGCAATTTCCTGCGTAAACAGGTGAAGAAACGTTTGAACGAGGATTATAAAGACGAGGATTTTACGCCCAAATACAACCCGTGGGACCAGCGAATTTGTGCCGTGCCCGATGGCGACCTTTTCCGATCTATTCGGTCTGGAAAGGCGAAGATTGTTACGAACACCGTCAAGTCGTTTGTGAAAGATGGCATTGAACTCAATTCGGGAGAAAAATTAGAAGCCGACATCATTATTACTGCAACCGGACTGAAGGTTCAGCTTTTTGGCGGGATGAAATTGAGCGTAGATGAAAAACCGCTAGAGCTTTCGCAATCGCCTGCATTCAAAGGGGTGATGCTGAGCGACATTCCGAATTTTGCGTTTGCAGTAGGCTACACCAACGCATCTTGGACGTTGAAAAGCGACCTCAACTGCATTTACGTTACCAAGGTGTTGAACCACATGACAGCCAAAAACCTGAGCGTTTGCACGCCTAAGTTCGACCATCAAAATATGGAGCAAGAAGAATTGCTTGACTTTGATGCAGGCTACATTCTTCGCGCCAAGCATTTATTGCCAAAGCAAGGCGCCAAAGCACCTTGGAAAGTGCACCAGAATTACATCAAAGACTTATTTGCGCTCAAGTATTCTGGTGCAAAGGATAAGTATTTGGAGTATCGCTGAAAAGCGAAAGATTATCTTCGCATCAAATGAAATTCCCAGGCGTACTCCGTTCTAAATTGCCAAAGCAAGGCACCACCATTTTTACGGTGATGAGCGGTTTGGCGCGCGAACATAACGCAGTCAATCTCTCGCAGGGATTTCCAGATTTCAGCATTCCAAGCCGACTGGTTGAACTTACGCATTCGTATATGCAAAAGGGTTTTAATCAGTATTCGCCCATGCAAGGTGTGTTGGCGTTGCGCGAAAAATTGGCCGAAAAGGTGGAAGAGCTTTACTCTGCCAAATACAATCCAGAGGCAGAAATCACCATCACGGCAGGAGCAACACAGGCCATTTATACTGCCATTTCCGCCTTTGTGAATGAGGGAGATGAAGTCATCATTTTTGAGCCTGCATACGATTGTTATGTGCCTGCCATCGAGATTCATGGTGGAAAGCCTGTATATGTTCAAATGAACCTTTCGGGAGAGCTCATTGATTGGGAGAAAGTGAAGAAGCTGATTAGTCAGCGAACGCGTATGATTATCATCAACACGCCTCACAATCCTTCTGGCCGTGTGATGAATGCGCAGGATATGGCCAAGCTTCAGAAACTGACCGATGGAACGGACATTATCATTCTAAGTGATGAGGTTTATGAGCACATCATTTTTGATGGAATGGAACACCAAAGTGTAGCCAGATTTCCAAAGTTGGCCGACCGTTCCATCATCGTTTCATCCTTCGGAAAAACATACCACAACACAGGTTGGAAAATCGGGCACGTGATGGCGCCTTCAGATTTGATGAAGGAATTCCGGAAAGTGCACCAGTTCAACGTGTTTTCGGTGAATACGCCAGCACAACACGCCTTGGCCGAGTTCCTGAACGATAAGGAACATTACGTCAAACTCGGGGCTTTTTATCAAGAAAAGCGCGACACATTCAACCGTTTACTTCAAGGTTCCAATTTCAAAATCAGACCTAGCGAAGGCACTTATTTCCAATTGCTGGATTACTCAGCTATTTCAGACGAAAAGGACACGGATTACGCTATTCGCTTGACTAAAGAAGTTGGCGTGGCTTCCATTCCTGTTTCGGTTTTTTATCATGATAAAAACGAGGATAAATTGCTGCGTTTTTGCTTTGCAAAAGAGGATGAAACGCTGGAGAAGGCTGCTGAGAAATTGATGACGTTATAGCCCCCTTTAATCCCCCAGAGGGGGAAGCCAAATGGAAAGAATGGATTTAGCCATAACTTGTCGCGACCATTCTGGAAAATCGCTGAAACCACAGGATTCAAAAATTATTTTCTGTGGAAATTCTGTGGTAATCCGTGTATCAGTGGCTCAAAAAATGTTTTTGCTATGAACGATTTGCGTGTAACCGTTTGTCAACAACCACTGGTTTGGGAAGACAAGGCCGCGAATCTCAAATTTTGGGAAGCGAAACTGCGACCATTGAAAGGAAAAACGGATTTAGTCGTGTTGCCTGAAATGTTCACCACCGGTTTCACCATGAGCGTGCATGAATTGGCCGAAACCATGGACGGACCAACCGTTGCTTGGCTTCGGAATCTTTCGGAAGAATTAGGAGCAACGATTACCGGAAGCATGATTGTCCGTGAGGAATGCGCCACAGGCGGTTCAGGCGGAAAATTCTTCAATCGTATGCTTTGGGCAAATCCCGACCGAAGTTTTACGTGGTATGATAAACGGCACCTTTTCAGTTTTGCAGATGAGGATAAGTTTTTCGCTGCTGGTTCTGAACGAAAAATCTTTGAAAAGGATGGTTGGAAAATCATGCCGCAGGTGTGTTATGATCTGCGGTTTCCTGTTTTCAGTCGCAATCTGAAATCTGATAGATATGACGTGTTGGTTTATGTTGCCAATTGGCCTGCGGCTCGGTCTTCCGCTTGGCAAAGTTTGTTGGTTGCACGAGCGCACGAAAACCAATGCTACGTTATTGGTGTGAACCGCGTAGGACAAGACGGAAAAGGAATTGAGTACGATGGAAGTTCGTTGGTGGTGAGCCCGAAAGGTGAGATTCTTTGCTCTTTTGATAAAGGCGAAGAGGCGATAGAAACAATCTCACTTTCTGGAACTGATTTGGACGATTTCTGCGCCAAGTTTAGACCTTTGGATGATGCAGATGAATTTGAATTAAAACTATGATGGAAAAGAAATTCGCGCTAGCGCTATCCATCATTTTCCAACCGATTTTTGTTCCAATCTATTCGCTGATTATCCTGTTTAATGCAGACACATACATCACCTATGCTGTGCAACCAGAGGTTAGAAAATTCATCTTCCTCATCACGTTTCTGAACACTATTATTCTACCAATGGGCGTGTTCTACTATTTCTATCGCGCTAAACTGATAGAAACGATTCACATGCACACCGCCAAAGAGCGCTCGTTGCCTTTCTTGACAACGATAGTGTTCCATTTGAGCACGTTTTATTTGTTCAGCAGAGCGCCAATACCTGGTTTGTTTGCCAATCTCGTTTTGGGAGCCGCCTTCTCGGTTGCCATAGCTTTCGTTATCAACTTAAAATGGAAAGTGAGCATTCACATGCTCGGAATGGGCGGTATTGTAGGAACCCTTATCGGCCTTATTCTCCGCTATCAAGTTAACGTGGTTGAACTGGTAATGGCACTTGTAATCTTGAGTGGTTTTGTCGGTTATTCTCGCTTGCGATTAGCTGCGCACACGCCTTTGCAGGTGTACGTGGGCTTTATTCTTGGAGCGTTGATTCTGACGAGCTCTGTGGTTTTTTTATAGCAAAAAAGCCCCGAACGCTTTCGCATTCGAGGCTTTCAAACCCACACTACATCATCTTAATTTTTTACGATTCGGTTTACCGTTCCATTATCACTTCGGATGAGGTAAACACCCTCAGCTAAAGAGCTTAGGTCAAGCGTACGCGTATTAGGGAATTGGATTAAAATCTTTCCGGTCACATCCAAAAGCTGCCCTGCAATGGCTTCTGAAAAATGAAGTGTTCCTGTGGTTGGATTTGGGAACATTTCAAAAGCTTTCGATTCTGCTTCATCCACACCAACTGTCAGACAATTTTCGCTGAACGAAACAATGTTATCCACATTTGTCCAATTGGTTGTGCTCCAAGCCGCATCATCCACCTGGATACATGTCAAGAACGGATTACTGATTGTGCTGAAGGCTGTGAAGTTGCTGTTGTTGCCGTTTGCAATATTCAGACCTGTCAATAGGTTGTTTTGCACAATGAGGTAGTAGAGAGAGGCGTGAGCTGATAGGTCCAAATTCCCACCAATACTATTATTCAAACAGTAGAAGACCTGAAGATTAAGGTTTTGACTAAGGTCAATGGTAGTAATGTCGTTGTCATTAACTCCAAGCTCAATGAGCTGAGGATTGTTGGTTACATCCAACGAAGTAAGGTTGTTGCCATCCAAAAACGCATTCTGAAGATTAGTTTGTACTGACAAATCAATTGAGTTAATGCCGCTTGAGCGCAAATCGAGCCCAGCTAAGATTGTGTTGCTGCTTAAATCAATTGTTGGAATTGAATTATTTAAGAAGGCACAGCTTAATTCCGTTAGTGCCACGTTGGCGGATATATCAATCGAAGTAAAGTCATTGTAATTCACGTTTACTGCGAAAATATTCGTGAATGCCTCCAAGCCTGTCAAATCGCTAATTCCAAGTCCACTCACGTTGAGGGCCTGGGTGTAAGCAGCTGCCTCAGAGCATTGAATTTCGCCATCGTTATTCGTGTTGATGGCGGTATTGTTGACCAATGCGCTCTTAAAGTTGACATCCGGAATATTCACATCGCAAGGCGCAACTGGCGCACAAGCATCTGTTTCTATATACAATGCAGCTACTTCGCTTTGTGTTAACCCACGTTGCCAAACACGAATTTCGTCTACCAAACCTTGGAAGAGTTCAAAATTGCTTGCGGAAGAACTTCTACCTAGGTTAGATATGTTTCGTGCCACATTTGAAGGGACAAAAGGTGAGGTCGTGGAAATTTCAGGTTGTCCATTCAAATACATAGCGTAGGTGGTTCCAACCTTTGTCACGACCATGTGTGTCCATTCATTGATAAGGACAGTGCTTGCCTGCATACCAATCATTTGCTGGCTGTTTGAATTCCACATTCCGAAAAAAGGAACGCTGTTTCCTAGGTGAGATGGGTAAAGAATGATGGCATCGCTCACAGAGCCAGCGGCTTTGCTCAAATCCACCAATCTTGGATATTGGCCAGCCCCTGTATAGTAGTACCAAACTGAAATGCTAAAATCGCTATCCACAATCAAGTTGTTGGGTAGCGTAAGCGGATCCGTATTCATGGTGCGCGCAGCACTCGGTTCTCCGTTTCTGTCTGCAGCTGGTGTTCCTGTTCCTTGTCCGAAAATGTGATTGCTTGGCGAAAGGTCTTGTACTAATCCATCACAAAAAGGAACATAAAGATTGAGGTCAGAAGTTAAATCAACGGGCATTGGGCCAGCAAGTGCGAAAATATCCGCTTGGCTTAATGCTCTTCTAAAAATGTAGGCTTCGTCTATTAAACCTCTAAAATATTGATCTCCGTTTGACGCACGGCCAAACACCAAGTCGCCAAAAGTGCCCGTTGCATTCATTTCTTCCCACGCAAGGTTTAACGGCTCTCCACTAACAGGAACGCCATTTACATAAAGCCCTGCATAGTTTTGAATTCGGTCAACCACCAACGCCACATGACGCCATTCGCCAGGGGTTATGCTTGCTGTTGGGTAGTAGGTAGCTACCGAATAATCGTCTCTCAGATATGCAAGCACTTGCCCCCCGTTGGTGTAGCTATGGGTTATTGCGTAAACATGATCGTTACTTCCCGTAAAGCCGCGTTTTCCGATTACGTATCCCGTCCCACCGGTGGGAGTTGCATCGGTTTTCATCCAACAGGCAATGGTAAAGCTGTCGTAGCCAAATTGGTAGTGGCTGGTATTGCCAAAGCTGATGTAGTCGTTGCCATCAAAACTCATGGCCGAATTTGGGTTTCCAAGTCGGTCTGCAACCGAAGTTGCGCCAGTAACGGTTCCTGCGGTAGTTGCGGTTCCTGCATCGATAGCGGCATCGCCATTATCAAACGAAACGTGGGCGACTAGATTTGAGGTGATGTCCTGAGCCATTGCCATTGATGAAATGGCGGCCAGTAAAACTGTAGAAAGGAAATGTTTTTTCATGTGTGGATGTGTTTATTTCACACAAATGAAGCACGAGAATATCAACGCATCAAGCACAAACCCATGAATGGTCGTTGCTGATCCACGAATGGTATCAAACCTTGTTTGTTCGGCTTTCCAAAGCTGTTTTTACCGCGTCTTTTTGGTTTCTGGCAACAGGAACATCGGCCCCGCTTTTCATGCGCAAACTGGTATTGGTTTCGCGGACGATGGACTGAATTTGGTCGAGATTGACGAGGTAAGAACGATGAAC
>JBDNJH010000020.1:0-31569 GCA_041687875.1 Flavobacteriales bacterium
AGTTCAACACACAGTTGAAGCCTTCATGGTCTCCGTAAAAAGCGCTCTCGCCAAAGGCGATAACGTTTATTTGAGAGGATTTGGAAGTTTTATTGTGAAGAGACGAGCCCAAAAGACAGGTCGCATCATCTCCAAGAATACTACCATTGTTATTCCAGCTCACAGCGTTCCTGCGTTCAAACCTGCAAAGACCTTTATTGGTAAGGTGAAAAAGAGCGTTAAATAGATTGAAGCTTCCCCAAATCATATTGGTTCTTTTGGCTGCTGTTGTTGGTGTCATTCTATATATGACGCCAATTTCTCCGATTGCCGAAAAAGCTGAGGCTGCCGAGACTCCTGTAGATGCTGTTGAATACAACATTCAGGACGACCTTACGGAGATCAAGAACAATCTTGATAGTGCTGCATTGGCCGAAGTGAACAAGTGGGAAGCATCAGAAAACGAATTCGCATTTGACACGTTGGTGGGTTTTTATGACATGCTTCGCAAACCTGTCGGTGCGGCTTTTTATGCACTGAAACGAGCAGAACAGACCAATACTGCCGAGCATTGGACAGAGGCTGGCGAGCGTTTTCTGCTCAACGCAAAATATATGGGCGACCAACCACGCAAAGCCAACTGGTTTGCGCAATCGCGAACTTGCTTTGAGAAGGCTGTTGCACTCGACCCAGAAGACCTCGATATTCAAGTTGACCTTGGTGTGTGTTTGATGGAAGGTTCAACCTTTATGGGAACGCCTCCAATGGAAGGAATTGGCATGTTGAAGGCAGTTGAGGCGAAAGACCCGAAGAACATTAAAGCGTTGATCAACCTCGGTTATTTTGGAATCAAATCAGGCCAGTTTGAAAAGGCAGAAGAGCGTTTCAAGCAGGTGTTGGCCATTGACAGTAAGTATGCTGAAGCGTATCTCTATCTGGCCGACCTTCACGAACGTCAGAAGATGTATAAAGAGGCAATTGCCGACCTAGAGAATTTCAAGACCCTCATCGATGATCCCAAAAAGGTCAAAGAAGTGGACGATTACATATTAGAACTTAATAAGAACATTTAAATCACACAATCATGCCTTGCGGTAAGAAAAGAAAGCGACATAAGATGGCCACTCACAAGCGTAAAAAGCGTTTGAGAAAGAATCGTCACAAGAAGAAAAAATAATCAGCCTTTGAGATAAGGTTCACAGGCCGCCTCACGCGGCAGTGCCAACACCTTTTAGAGCATTGGGTCACTAAGACCCGATGCTCTGTTGTACGCTATGCGGTAGGCGGCATTAAAAAC
Organism: Flavobacteriales bacterium; assembly: GCA_041687875.1. Lineage (GTDB taxonomy): Bacteria > Bacteroidota > Bacteroidia > UBA10329 > UBA10329 > UBA10329. Next base: position 1,277 of record JBDNJH010000020.1, read on the forward strand.
GCTATCCGTGAATTACGACCTGGTAATCTCATCGCAACCTTCTAAGGTTGATATTGCCCTTTTAAAGGACAAAAAACTAGTAGAACTCCACGAGGAGACGGGCAACAGCGCGTTTCAGGTTGGAGACCTATACCTCGGCCGCATCCAAAAAGTGATGCCTGGTCTTAATGCCGCATTCGTGAATGTGGGCTATGAGAAAGACGGGTTTCTACATTATTTAGACCTCGGCCCCAAGGTAAAATCCTTGATGAAGTTTATCGACCTAACTAGGGCCGATAAGCTCAAATCCCCGTTACTCGACAAATTTCGGCCTGAAGCCGAGATTGATAAGAACGGCAAGATTGATGATGTCATGAAACAGGGAAAAGAGATCCTTGTGCAAGTGGCAAAGGAACCAATCTCTACCAAAGGGCCGCGATTGACCACGGAGCTTTCCTTCGCTGGAAAATTCATGGTTCTCGTTCCGTTTTCGGATAAGGTCAATATCTCTCAGAAGATAAAGAGTAAGGAAGAAAGCAAACGCCTGAAAGACATTTTCAGAGACATCAAACCGAAAGGATTTGGGCTGATTGTGCGCACTGCTGCTGAGAACAAGAAAGTGGAGGATCTGGAAGCAGACATGAACGATCTTGTGTCGCGCTGGACAACGATGGTTGAGAAGGTAAAAGATGCTCAGCCTGCAACTAGGGTAATGGGTGAATTGAGCCGCACATCATCCATGATTCGCGATATGCTAAGTTCCAACTTCGATAGCATCCATGTTGATAGCAACGAAGTGCATGATGAGATCAGCAAATATTTAGCGAGTTCGCCAGACAAATTGAAGAAATTGAAGTTCCACAGGGGGCCTCAACCGTTGTTTGAGAGTTTGGGTCTGAATAAGCAGATTAAGGCTTCATTTGGCAAGAACGTTACGTTCAGAAACGGTTCTTATCTGGTGATTGAGCACACGGAAGCATTGCACGTAATTGATGTGAATTCTGGCCCTCGAACCAATGCGGGACAGGATCAGGAGACGAATGCTTTGGACTGCAACATCGAAGCCGCCAAAGAAGTGGCGCGCCAACTCCGCTTGCGCGATATGGGCGGCATCATCGTGGTAGATTTCATTGACCTGCACAAGGGCGAAAACCGAAAGCAGCTCTATAATGTGCTCACCGCTGAAATGAAGGACGACCGTGCCAAGCACAATATTCTTCCTCCATCTAAATTTGGATTGATTCAGATCACGCGTCAACGTGTTCGTCCTGAGATGAATGTGAAAACACGCGAAAAATGTCCGAGCTGTGGTGGAACGGGAGAGATTGAAGCAGCGGTGCTTTTTGACACCGAAGTTGAAAATAGCGTCAGTTTTGTGATGATGGAGCAGAACGAGAAATCGATTACGGTTAAAGTTCATCCGTACATCGCTTCGTATCTGACCAAAACCGAAAGTTGGTTGCCTTGGTCTAAGAGTGTTGTCAAAGAGTGGCAAAAGCAATTTAATGGTGTGATAAAGGTTGAATCTTCAACTAATTATCACTTCATGGAATACCATATTTACAACAGTCGTGGCGAGGAGATTCGACTTAACTAAACCGAACCTCTCCAAGAAACTTGCACGCTTTGCCGACATCGGCAAGTTTGAAAATTGCGTGGAAGTTCCTTTGGCGCATGAACTGCAGGATTTTCCTCTGCGAGGAAAGTGGGCGATAGAACATTTCAAGAATGATAACCCGATTACGCTGGAATTAGCCTGCGGAAAGGGCGAATACTCAACTGGCCAGGCTGCGCTTTATCCTAATCGGAACTTCCTTGGCATTGACATCAAAGGCAACCGCATTTGGATTGGCGCCAAACACGCATCGGAAAACAACCTTTCCAATGTTGGCTTTCTACGAACTCGCATCGATCACATTGCCAATCTTTTTGCGCCAGAGGAAGTAGCCGAGATATGGATTATTTTTCCCGACCCTCAGCTACAGGCGAACCGCGAAAGAAACAGGTTGACCTCCGCCAATTTCATTGAGCGCTACCGTCAAATTCTGAAGAAAGGAGGCATCGTTCAACTCAAAACAGACAACTTTCCGTTATTCCAATACACCCAAGAGGTGATTGCTGAATTGGAATTGGTAACGCTTTGCGAATCAACAGATGTGTATGCCGACCTTGAAATAGGCGAGAACAAATTCCTGTGCGAACGCGAGCGCGAACTCCGCATTAGAACCTACTACGAAGGACTTTGGCTACAAGAAGGGCGCAAGATCAATTACATCGCATTTACGCTTTAAACCATGTCTGAAAAGAAGGATGGCTTTTTTCAGGACGTATGGGCAGTAGCCCGACTAATTCCCAAAGGCCGCGTTACTTCTTACGGTGCCATTGCCAAATACCTTGGTAGCCCAAGCGCAGCCCGAATGGTAGGCTGGGCTATGAACGCTTCGCATTCAGCTACCGAACACATTCCTGCGCAACGCGTGGTTAACCGAATTGGCATGCTTTCGGGAAAATCTCATTTTGAAGGGCCAAACTTGATGCAGGAATTGCTCGAAAACGAAGGCGTCAAAGTAGAAAACAACCAAGTGATTGATTTTGAAAAACACTTTTGGGACCCAATGACGGAATTGGGTTTGGACTAAGGCAGGTGAGTCTCAAGGAGAACGGTAATGTCCATGAATTGAAGCCCTTTATTGTGGAAGCTGGCTAGGTAGTCCTATGCCTCTTTCTTTAAATCAGTTACAAACTGATTGTTTTACATGCCACACAAGTGACGCTGCGCTTAACACTTGCGCGAGCGGGGGTTCTTATTCCTGTATGACCTATTGGTTTTTGGAAGTCTCTTCGGTCTTGAAAGCTGAATTGAGACACAAATTGCAAACTTGCGCCAGCGAGGGGCTACTGTTTAACTGGAATAAATTCTAATTCGTTTCCGGCTTTGCTAATATTCATTCCAGCGCTAACCATATAAATCAGGCCTGCTAGACTCGCAGCACCGCCTACCCCTATTAAAGCCAACCCTGCATTTGGACTCCTAGTCGCAACCGCTCCTCCAATGCCTGCTATCGAAAATCCGGACAACGTCAGAATACCGCCAATCATTAACTGGTTTCCGCCTTTCCTGAGATAGAATCCAGACTGTTTAATCGTTCCATCTCTTTGAACGGTTAAATCAATTTTTGACTCATATACCGTAGGGTTTAGCTCCCCAACATAAGTCCAGTAGTCGCCTTGCATATACTTATAAAGCGCGGTAATTGGAACCTGACTGCTTTTATCTCGGGACTCAACTTTGAAGTGTAAGAAATCTGAATCTACCCTTAGAATCTCGCAAAAAAGCGTGTCCGCATCTGTAGTGATGAGTAAGTCCTGAGCGAATCCCGAAATGGAAAACAGACAAATAAGCACTGGAATCAATAAGTCTTTCATTCTGATATTTTGCACGAAGTTGAATATAAATAGTGTAGAATACCAATCCAATTAAGCGCAAATCTTCGATTCTACTTCGCTCCTCTATTTTGATGGCTATTGAGCACGCGTTACAAACGCGCGCTCAATGTCATTAAGTTAAGGAAATGAACATTTGATAATTGGTAACTTTTTGCGATGCCTATTTGATCCTAATTTTCTGAGTGATGCCTTTGACTGAAAAGGCAATGGCAAAAAGACCGAGTTATGATTTTGTGTCTGAGAGTACCAGATTTACTCAGACAGGACCAAAGAGCGTTAACGTCTGAGTCCTACGGACTTTACACGCAACCGTAAACTTCCCTTTGAGCAGTTAGTTTTGTGTATACTCAAATTGCTCAGGCGCAGTCTTCAATTGGAATTAGACAGTTTTTTCAAGCCCCCCCGCCCACGCAAGTCTTCCGTTTTTCGCGGGGGGTTTCATACACGTTTGCAATTACTGGGAACGCAAGTTCAGCAATCACACTCTTCTTACAAGAGTAGTAATCGAATGCTTACTTTCGCCTTGACGATGAATCCTAATTCTCCGAAATGAAAAAACTCTTTGCCACCCTTAGGGTACTGACGTTCATTGCTCTCACCTGTTTTGTATATGTAGGTTGTAATAAAGACGAGATTGATAATCAAATCGAAGAAATCCCCGTAGAGAGTAACCCTGGCGAATGGATTAATCACGGAGGGCACGAATACCCTACTGTGATATTAGGCAATGGACAGGAATGGATGGCAGAGAATCTAAGGACATCAACCTATGCTAATGGAGATACGATACCGAATGTAGCTGGCGGCACACAATGGGTACAATCAACTACTGACGCTTGGGCTTACTACAATAACGACAGCCTATACGAAGAGGCCTATGGAAAACTATACAATTGGTTTGCAGTTGTTGATTCGCGCAACCTATGCCCTGATGGTTGGCACGTGGCAACAGATCTAGATTGGAATGTCTTCATTGACTATCTCGACCCAAATGCTGATGGGGGGAATTTAATGCCCAATACTGCTGGTGGAAAAATGAAAAGCAATGAAACCCAATATTGGCCAAGTCCGAATACAGACGGAACTAATGAGAGCGGTTTTTCAGGTCGACCAAGTGGAAATCGTTATTACAATGGAATCTTTTATGGTGTCGACATTACTGCGTATTGGTGGAGTTCAACAAGTCAACCAACGAACGATGGCGCTTGGTGCAGGGTATTAACATCTCATGAATACAGTGTACTTAGGACATTTCAGAACAAGAAAACTGGAATGTGTGTCCGCTGCATCAAGGATTAACCCCCCCGCCCGCGCAAGTCTTCCGTTTTTCGCGGGCGACTTGTGTGGTATTCAACATGATCAGTTTGTAACTGATCTCCCAAGACTCCGTCATCATCCTTCTCCATTCCTGCAAACCCATAACGATATCCCTTTCGCCATCAAACCTACTTCTTACTCTCCGCTAGAATAAAAGCCGCCAAATCCTCTACCTGAGAATCGCTCAACTTTTCTTTAGAGTAAATAGGCATGTATTCAGGTATTTTTTCCTTGGAAGAGGTTCCGTGGCGGGTAATCCAATAAATAGAGCCTCCATTACATTTCTTAAAATAACTTACCAACCAATCAAAATCCTTTTGGTCATCTCCATAGCCAAAGACCGTCTTTTTTGTCACCTTTCCCTCTCCGTGGCAGTGCAAACAACTCTTTTCATAGATCCATTTGCCATTTTCCAAGTTTCCTTCTTTCCCCATTTTACGCTCCTTTACAGGAATGTCCTCAACGAAGGTGGCAGGATAACCATCAATGTATTTTGATTTAATCAACTTGATGCTAGCCGCCTTCTCTTCTGCGGTCTGACCAACCTTAGAAATTTGCGCCACTTCCTCTTCAGATAGATTAAGGTCTTTCAATTTCAATTCAATCGCATTCAGAAAATGAAGCATCGACTCCATTTCATCATCCGTCAACTCACGCCCTACCGAACATTCTTTTGAGCAAAGCTGAATGGCATTCTTCAGGTCATGACGTGCCGGATCAATCAGCTCCTTCCCGTACTTCTTCTCATTGTCGCCATTAAACCAACTGGTTCTGTTAGTAATACCATAAAGGGTTGAACCTGGCAGATAATCCAGATTGAACTCCTTAGCGTACTGCAACCGACTGTCCGAATCGTTGTCATCTGCAAATGGTGCTTCTGGCTGAATATTGTGGCAATCAATACACACGAAATACTCCGAAAGTCGGTACTCAACTTTCCCATCCATCCAAGGGCCGCCCGTCATAACCAAGTCCTTACCCTTCTCAATCTTCTCCATATCCTGAGTTCCAACATAGTGACTTTGAGCTTCATCTCCCAAAGCTATGAGCATGCTGCTTACGGGCGTCTGCGCATCATAAGAAACGGGTTGAAACAACATACTGGCCGTTAATACGCTACAGGCAACGATGGCAATTAACACAATGGGAATTCTATACATGATTGAGGGATTATTTTAAGGCCAATTTTAAGGAAAAGAACTGATGAACGAACTAACCAATCCTTAGTTAGACACCTGTCTTCTGCATATCAATGATTTGCACCATCGCATCAACCCAATGACTACATTTGCATTTAGAATGAATCTAAATAAGGAAAGTGTAGCGGAAACGCTCGAGAAGGTGAAGTCGCCAGCAGGCAATGTGAGCATTGTAGCTAGTGGCGAATTGAAGAATATTCAGGTTTTTGGGAAAGAGATTGACATTGATTTAGAAGTCAAGAGTCCGGCCCTCAACATTCGTAAGAAACTCGAAAGCGAAATTCTTGCCGCACTAACAGAGCGGTTTGGAGAAGTGAAAGTGCGCGTAGCCATTGCGGCCAAACCTGTTCAATCTGGGCCGCAAGGACCGCCTACATTAAATAAGGTAAAAAACATAATTGCCGTTGCTTCGGGCAAAGGCGGTGTTGGAAAAAGCACCGTCACTGCCAACTTGGCCGTTGGCCTTGCCAAGCAAGGTTTTAAGGTTGGATTGATAGATGCCGACATCTATGGGCCAAGCATGCCGCTGATGTTTGACATCGTAAGCGAAAAACCGCAGGTCACGGTTATAGAAGGCAAGCAGTACATGCTTCCCGTAGAGAGTTATGGGGTCAAAATCATGAGCATTGGCTTCTTCTCCGACCCCACGCAAGCCATCGTTTGGCGCGGCCCCATGGCAACCAAAGCACTCAAGCAAATGTTTGGCGATGTTTGGTGGGATGAGTTGGACTACCTCCTACTCGACCTTCCTCCCGGAACCGGAGATGTGCACTTGACCATAGTTCAGGCCGTACCCGTTACAGGCGCAGTTGTAGTGAGCACGCCACAAGAAGTTGCCCTTACCGATGCAAGAAAAGGTGTGGCCATGTTCCGCCTAGATTCTATCAACGTACCTGTTCTTGGATTGATAGAAAACATGGCATGGTTTACACCAGCCGAATTGCCCGACAACAAATATTATATTTTCGGAAAAGATGGCGTAAAAGGATTGGCAGAGCAGATAAATGTGCCGTTGCTCGGGCAAATTCCATTAGTGCAATCCATCCGCGAAGCGGGAGATGCAGGAAGACCTGCCTTGCTTCAAGGCAACACGCCTGTAGCACAGATTTTTAAAGACCTCGCCTTGGTGGTGAACCGAGAAGTTGAAAAAAGAAACGCATCAGCAGAAACCACCAAACGGGTGGAAATTACCACACGATAAGAAAGAGAAATGGACACGGAATTAAGAGACAGAGTGGAGGAAGCGTTGGAAATCATGCGGCCATTCTTGGCTGCCGATGGTGGCGATATGGAATTGGTGAACATCACCGATGATATGGTTGTTCAACTTAGACTTCTCGGTTCATGCAAAACCTGCAACATGAGCGAAATGACCCTCAAAGCAGGAGTTGAAGAGGCCGTAAAACGTTCTGTACCTCAAATCAAATCAGTTGAATCTGTTACTTTTTAAACTCCAACCAAAACCTCCGAGGTTTTGAAGACCTCAGAGGTCTCGCTCAATAACCGATAACCATCAACCCAAAAACAAATAACTCATAGTAACTTTGCCGCCCACAAAAACAAGCATGTCCGCAACATTAGAAAAGACCAAAGAGATAACCATCCTGTTTGCAGGCGATTCTGGAGATGGAATTCAGCTCACAGGCACGCAGTTTACCGACACAAACGCCCTTTTCGGAAACGACCTTAGCACCTTCCCTAATTTCCCTGCAGAAATTCGTGCCCCACAAGGCACATTAGCTGGCGTTTCGGGTTTTCAATTACACTTCGGAAGTATCGAAATCTTTACCCCTGGTGATGAATGCGATGCATTGGTGGTAATGAATGCTGCCGCGCTCAAAGCTAACATCAAAACCCTCAAAAAAGGTGGGATCATTATCGCCAATACCGATGGTTTCGACCCAAAAAATCTACGCCTGGCGAAGGTCGAAAGCGGAATTAGTGCATTGGAAGATGGTTCGCTTGCCAACTATAAAGTGTACCCAATTGAGGTAACAAAACTGACCAAAGAATGCTTGAAAGACAGCGGATTGGGGCAAAAAGACATTGATCGAACTAAGAACATGTTTGTGCTCGGTTACGTGCTTTGGATGTTTGATAGAAGCTTGGATCCAACCCTGAAATATCTTTCAGAGAAGTTTAAAAAACTCCCCGAAATTGTTGAAGCAAACAGCAAGGTTTTGCGAGCTGGCTACAATTTTGGAGACACAACCGAAACGCCAACAACCCGGTTTAGTGTTGATAAAGCGGAAATGCCGAAAGGAACTTACCGTAACATGATGGGAAACCAAGCAGCTGCCATGGGGCTAATTGCTGCGTCTCAACGCTCGGGATTGGAATTGTTTTATGGCTCCTACCCAATTACCCCTGCTTCAGACATCTTGCATGAGCTTGCTAAACATAAAAATTTCGGAGTAAAAACATTTCAAGCAGAGGACGAAATTGCTGCCGTTGCTTCGGCAATCGGTGCTTCTTTTGGAGGTGCACTTGGCGTAACCGCCTCAAGCGGCCCTGGTATTGCTCTCAAAGGCGAAGCCATCGGATTGGCGCTCATGTTGGAACTTCCATTGGTAATCGTAAACGTGCAACGTGGCGGCCCATCAACCGGGCTTCCAACAAAAACAGAACAAGCAGACCTTTTGCAAGCAATATATGGCCGAAATGGCGAATCGCCCGTGGCGGTGGTTGCAGCGGCCACTCCTGCAGATTGTTTCAAAATGGCGTTTGAGGCCTGCCGATTGGCCGTAGAACACATGACACCTGTTTTCTTCCTTTCGGATGGCTATTTGGCCAACGGAGCAGAGCCTTGGCGCTTTCCAACTGCGGAAGAATTGCCAGCTTTCAAAGCAAATTTCGCTTCTCCAAGCGATTTGAAAGACGGAGAATATCTTCCGTACGAAAGGGACGAGAATCTTGTTCGCAAATGGGCCATTCCGGGAACACTTGGTTTGGAGCATCGCGTGGGAGGAATTGAAAAGCAAGATGGAACAGGCAACATCAGCTACGACCCAGACAATCACCAGCACATGGTGAATACACGTGCGAAGAAAATCGCCAACATCGCCAATAACATTCCTCTTCAGGATATTGAATTGGGTAAGGCCAAAGGAAAAGTGCTAGTGCTTGGTTGGGGATCAACATTCGGTGCCATCAAAGCAGCCACCAAAGAACTTATTGAGGAAGGGTATTCGGTTTCTCACGCGCACATCCGATATCTCTTCCCTTTCCCTAAGAATATTGAAGATGTTTTGAGGAGTTTTGATACCGTTCTCATTCCGGAAATGAACATGGGGCAATTGAATATGATGATTCGAAGCCAGTTCCTCATCCCAACTGTAGCACTGAATAAGGTGAAAGGAATTCCTTTCAGCAAAAATGAGGTGAAGGATAAGGTTTTGGAGTTATTGGGTTAATAGTTATTAGGAAATGGGTTTAACCACAGAAGACAGGAAGGATGCACAGAGGGACACAGAGAAAAATTTCTCTGTAAAACTCCGTAAAAAGACTCTGTGTCTCTGTGGTAAAAATTAAGATATGGCAGAAGTATTAAGTGGCGAATTGACCGCCAAGGATTTTGAAACAGACCAAGAAGTAAGATGGTGCCCAGGATGTGGCGATTATTCCATCCTAAAGCAGGTACAAAAGGTAATCCCAGAGATTGGGGTGAAGCGCGAAGACATCGTGTTCGTCTCCGGAATCGGTTGTAGCAGCCGTTTTCCATATTATATGAACACGTATGGAATGCACAGCATCCATGGTCGTGCGCCAGCCGTTGTTAGTGGATTAAAAATCACAAATCCAGACCTGAGCGTATGGATGATTACTGGTGATGGAGATGCACTTTCCATTGGTGGAAACCATTTGATTCATCTGTTGAGAAGAAACTTTAATATTAATGTTCTTCTTTTCAACAATCAGATTTATGGTTTAACCAAAGGACAGTATTCGCCTACTTCGGAAGAAGGAAAGACCACCAAGTCAACCCCAATGGGTTCGTTAGATCATCCTTTTAACCCAGCCGCGTTGTGCTTGGGTGCAGATTCTACGTTCTATGCAAGAACAATGGACCGCGACCCAACCCATTTGCGTGACATACTATCTCGTGCAAATAAACACAAAGGCACTTCGATGGTAGAGATTTATCAGAACTGTAACGTCTTTAATGATGGCGCATTCTTTGGCATGACCGACAAAGTAACCAAAGCAAATCAGACCCTATTTGTTGAGCATGGCAAGCCATTGGTTTTTGGCGCAAACAGAGAGTTTGGCATCAAGCTAGATGGTTTTGCTCCTGTTATCGTAAACATGGATTCGGTAAGTGAAGATGAGCTTTGGATTCATGATGAGAACGACCGTGGAAAAGCCAATATCTTAGTACGATTCTATCAAGACCCATCGATTGGAGGAAACTTCCCTCGACCGTTTGGGGTGTTCTATACGGAACAACGGGCATGCTACGAAGACCAACTAATTGATCAGGTTGAGCTTGCCAAAAGCAGGTTCGGTGATGGCGATTTGAATGATTTGCTTCGCGGCAAAAGTACTTGGACAATTGGTTGAGCGTAGTTCAAACCCTACTTAAAAGCCGAAGCGGAAATCTTCAGGCAGGAACGAACTGAATCTCTCGGTTGTTGGTAGAACCAAGATCCTTGATATTCAAAACCGTCTTGTCCAATTCTTCAATCTGATAAACGCGAGTCTGGTTGTTATCTGTCAGAGTAACTTTATTGATTCCATCAGAAAAGACCCACGTTCCGAAGATGTTTTCTACCGTAGCGCCACTAAACGGAGAGTAGTTTTCTTCAAACGAACCACTGCTATTGAACTCGATTCGATAATCAGCGCGTGTATCTAAATATGACTCGGTAACATCTGTGCCGTTTTGAAACACTTTGGAAATTCTCCAATTGTTCGAAATATTATTCCTAGCCTGTTCATCCCTTGTGGCACAACCAGCACTCACTATCACTACTAACAATATTGCAACAAGCTTTTTCATAATTCTAATTTCTTTAACAAAGGTATTTACCTACAATTGGCACCCTTCGACCCATACCGAACGCCTTTTTGCTCACCCTTAGTATAGGAGGAGTCTGATATCTTTTGTACTCGTTCAAATTTACTAACCGCAAAATCCGGCTCACCAGTTCTTCAGAATGCCCCATTGCAATAATCTCAGCTGGTCCTTTACTATTTTCGATATACTGCGTCAAAATTCTGTCCAAGATTTCATAATCGGGCAATGAATCTGAATCTTTCTGATTGTGTCGAAGTTCTGCACTTGGCGCCTTTGTAATGATGCTCTCAGGAATCACTTCTTCGTCTCGATTAATCCATCGCGCCAGCTCATAAACTTCTGTTTTGTACAAATCGGCAATTACAGAAAGCCCGCCATTCATATCTCCGTAAATAGTAGAATATCCAACTGCGCACTCACTCTTGTTTGATGTGTTCAACAAAATATTTCCAAACTTGTTTGAAACGGCCATCAAAAGCACACCGCGTATTCTTGCCTGAAGATTTTCCTCTGCGAGATTAAAAGGCAAATCGCCAAACAACGGCTTCAAGTCTCGCTGAAAATTAATGAAGAGATTCTCGATAGAGATAATCTCATACTCCGTTCCGAGATTTTCAGAAAGCTTCACAGAATCATCCACCGAATGTCTAGACGAAAATTCCGAGGGCATCAATAGCGTACGAACGTTTTCTGGTCCTAACGCCTTCTGCGCTAGGTATAAAACCACCGCAGAATCAATTCCTCCAGACAAACCGAGAACGGCTTTCTTGAAGCCTAATTTTCCGAAGTAGTCCGAAATTCCGAGAACGACCGCATCATGAATGCGTTCAATTTTTGAACTTTTATTGATGTTCGGCTTCTTGTCTATCAATTCAATGTGACCAGCAAATCTGAAAGTCGAAGAATCCTCTTTGAAATAATCCAGTTCATGAATCAATTTCCCATGGGAATCGAGTGCCATGGAGCCACCATCAAAAATCAGTTCGGTTTGCGCTCCAACATGATTGGTATAAAGAATAGGAAGCCCATATTTCTTACAGTTCTTCTCCAGTATGCGAATACGGGCTTCGCGGTGCGAAAAATCAAACGGAGAAGCCGCAATGTTCACCATCAGCTTTGGATAGTGCTTCATCAGCTCGTCCATTGGACTGGTTATGTATAATGGGTCTTCGATGTTCCAAAGGTCTTCGCAAATAGTGAGTGCTATCCGAACACCATTCACTTCAACCAACTCAAAATCTCGGTTAGGCTCAAAATATCGGTACTCGTCAAAGATGTCATAATTAGGAAGCAGCGACTTCTTCACCACTTGCGTTACTCTTCCATCTGCAAGCACAAATGCAGCATTAAAAAGCGCCTTTCCGCTTGCCGAATGGTTACGCAAAGGAGCACCAACAATGACAGTAATTCCTACGCATTCAGTGGCAATTTCAGCAATCGCCTTCTCGCATCTCAAAATGAAATCTTCAAATTCTAGAAAATCCCGTGGTGGATAGCCACAAACAGACAGTTCAGAAAAAACAATCAGGTCAACAGCCTCATTCTTTGCAGAATTAATCGCGCCAATTATCTTCCGAACGTTCTCTTCGAAGTTCCCGATATGATAATTAAGCTGTGATAATCGTATTTGCATGGATATAAAAAAGCCGAAGCTTAGGGCTTCGGCAAAGTTATTCTTACGTGTGGTAATTAGAACAGAATCCCAACATTTAGCGCAACATGATGGAGGTTCGCATTCAATTCAAACGGAATCTTTTTCGAGTAGTCCGAAACATCATGTTTAAACAAACCTTCTTCGGTTGCAACTTGTTGCCCCTTTGGGTCTTTCATCAAATCAATGAATCCGTTATGATAGGATACGCTAACCACAAGTGAAGTATTTCCTGAGAAATTCCATTCAAAACCTGCTCCAATTCGAAGTCTAATGTTGGCGAACGAACTTTGATTGTATCTCCCTTGAAAATCTCCTTTTTCACTTGCCGCAAAGTCTTCTGATTTAAGGATGCCGAGAGAGTCTGTAATAAACGCATTCAAAGCAGACCTACTGTCCCTCGTTTTGGCTGCCGCAAGTATAGAAAGATCCACTCCGAACTGCCCGAAATAGGTAAAGTAACCAATCTGATTGGTCATTAATTTAAGTGTAATCGGTATGTTCACATAATCATAGCGATACGTTCGGCTCATCAATTTAAACTCAGTGGTATCATCTTTCGCAACGTATCGCACATCCGCTCCTGTAAAATCCAAAGACGCTCCGACCATTTTATGTTCAAGACCAAAACCGAAAGCGTAGTTATTAGTGAAGGCGTACTCTGCCATCATTCCATATCCAAACTTGACCTTAGCTGCATCCAATTTCACGCCATCCGTGTTTGGCTGAAAAAAGTCAACGGATGGCGAAAGATTAAATCCAATCTTGAATTTCTTTCTTGTGTTAGGCCCAACAGGTAAGTCCTGTGCAAACAAATCAGAGCCAAGCACAAGAACCATTAATGTCAGAAGTAGGTTTTTCATAATTTCGTCCGCTTCAAATTCGTTCGCAAAATTACACCATTATTTGGGCATGAGATTTACACTGATAACCGTGCTTATTCTATTCGTTTTTACCATTTCGGGTTGCAAAAAAGACCCGTTGGATGTAGACGTAAGTGCTATTGAAGTTCAGATGGAATTCAAACGATTGGACCAAGACTTATTCGCACTCAACCCAAGTGCAGGTCAGACCAATACTGATTCTTTGTACGAGAAATACGGAGACTTTTTCGTTGATTATGCTGAAGGTGTGCTTCGACTCGGTAATCCCGATTCGGAAGGCTTTCAGTATGCCGTGGCGCAGTTCATCACCGATGAAAACATGAAAACATTGCATGAAGATGTTCAGTTTGAATTTGAAAATCTCTCTGAAGTCGAAATCGAACTCACCAATGCTTTTCGGTATTTCAAGTATCATTTCCCAGACAGCGTTGTTCCTAATGTCGTTTTTAATATTTCTGCGTTGAATTATGCCATTATCGCCACTCCCACAACCCTTGGAATTGGATTGGACATGTTTCTTGGCGCTAATTACCCTGTTTACCCGATGATTGGACTACCGAAATACATGTATGACAATATGAGACGTGAGCAGATTGTACCGCAAGCAATCAAAGGTTGGCTTCAATCGACATACGAAACAGATGCAGTTCGGAATACGTTGCTTGATTACATGATGTTTGAAGGAAAGCTACTCTATGTTTTGGATGCCACGCTTCGCCAAAGTGCCGATTCTACCAAAATTGGATTTTCGAGTGAATCAATGGAATGGTGTAAAGAATATGAACCGCGAATTTGGGCGCATCTCATTGACCAACAAATGCTTTATGCCACCGAATACATGAACATCAACAAATGGATTAATCAAGCACCATTTGTAGCTGGAATTCCAAAAGACTCACCTGGAAGATTAGGGCAATGGGTCGGTTGGCAAATTGTGAGAAAATACATGCAAGAAAATCCTGAATTGACACTTCTCGACTTGATGAAGAACCAGAATTCGCAAGAAATTCTTGCCAGTTCAAAATATAAACCCAAACTTTAAGATGAGCAAAACTTCACAAATAACATTCAATGTTACCCTTGACGAAAACCAAATTCCCGAGAAAATAAATTGGCTCGCAACCGATGCCGGCATGGACAAGGAATTAGACAGCAAAGGCATTATGATTTCGGTTTACGATACCGATAGCGAAGAAACACTTCGCATGGATCTTTGGACTAAAGAAATGCGGGTTGACGAAATGAAGCGTTTCTTTCATCAGACCATAGTTTCTATGGCAGACACATTTCAACGGGCAACAAATGAAGATAAAATGGCTGCTGATATGCGCGAATTCGGGCAGCATTTTGCAAAAGAAATGTTCTCTTGATTGGAATCATTAATTTCACCCACTAGAACTGTGTTCTAAATAATTTGAACAATTGACCTAGTGCACATATATTTGTGTGCTTATAGAAAATCGAATTGATTTAATTCTATCACTCTTATGAACATTCACTCCCCTATCAAAGGATTAACCTTGTTTTTGGCTTTTTCAATCGGTCTTGTAGAATCGATTACAGCACAAGTTGATCCGCTTATTTCAAACAACGGTGCCATGTTTTTCATCAATGGCGGCATAAACGACTCAGCCATTGTTTGGGTTGATGGTGGCGTTAACAACAACGACAGTTTGATGGTAAACCTAGGCAAGTTTATTATTCACGGTGATTTCGTGAACAATGCAACTTGTGGTGGAGATGGTTCTTTCCCACTCCAATTGCCCGGTAATAACGGTCTATTCGAAATTTATGGTGATTGGGAAAACAACGGAACGTACCGTGCTGGTCAAGGCAAGGTGAGATTCATGGCAACCGATTCTATTCAAGGCACTTCTGTTACACGTTTCCATGATGTTGATCTGATTGGCGACATCCGAAGGATTCAGGACAACGTAAATTCTGAAATTGATGCTACTGGAACACTGAATCTGAACAAAGCAGAGTGGGCAACTGATTTCGACACACTTTGGGTTTTTAACACATCAACTGGAGCCATTCAACGCCAAACCCCTTGCGACACTTGTGGATACGTTTCCAGCTTACAAGATGGAAACTTGGCAAGAGCCACTGCTCAATCCGTATCCTACCTTTTTCCAACGGGTTCTGGACTCAATGTTTCCCCTAATCAGTTTGAACGATACAGACCAGTTCAAATCACACCAGAAACAAACGCACCCGACTGGTATCACGTTCGTTTTGTCAATCGTGTTCCAACCATCAACGGACTACCTGTTCCAAATGTTAGCAGCGACATCTGTTTCGTAAATCCATGGTGGTATCACCGTGTAAACCAAACAGGCGGTGCCAATGCAACTGCCGAGGTTGCCTTGTATTCCAGCCCTTGGCAAGGAGATGAGGATTACAACGGCATGGCAAATTGGAGCACCGCCAACAACATCTGGGAAAACATGGGTAATACGGCCTCAGCGGTAACAAACAACTTCTGGAAGACGGTGGTTCGATACGCTTGGAATGATTTCCAATCTTATCAGGATGACGCTTACATCATGTCATATAATGTTCCATTGGAACCAGTTGTAACTGGCGATACTGCTCTTTGTGCTAGCATCGAATCTACTTACACTGTTCCAGGAAATGGTTCTGATTATGACTTTGTGGTAACAGGCGGAACTATTACTGAAGAAACTGATTACTCAATTACTGTAGTGTGGGACAACGATAGCCTTTCGGCTATAATTGGTAACATTCAGGTTATTGAAACTGTGCCGAACACTCTCAATCCAAGTAATGGTGGATGCGTTTCTCTTACAGAAAACTTCAGCGTAGAGGTTTGGCCGCTTCCGGTTGCGGATTTCAGTATTTCTACTGACTCTACACTTCCGGGAGGAATCTTTGTTCATGACATCCTTGGAATGGTTGATGCAAGCATAAACACCAGCGAGTGGTATTGGGATTTTGGAGATGGAACTACCAGCACCTTGACCAATCCATTTCATTCTTATTACGAAACTGGCATCTACACCATTCAACTGGTTACGAGAAGTGGTCTTGAGTGTCTTGACACCCTTTCTATAGAAGTGAATGTGGTGGAAGGCTTAATCGTTCCAAACGTATTCACTCCAAACAATGATGGATGGAATGATGTGTTTGACGTAAGAACAAGCGCTGTTGGCCCATACAAATTGGAGATTTACAACCGTTGGGGCAACGTAGTATTTGAGAATTCCTCACCACTTATCTCATGGGACGGAACAACTGCAGCTGGAACTCCAGCTTCGGCAGGAACCTACTTCTATGTAATTTCTAAAGCAGAGATGCTTTCTGGAAATGCAATCAATAATGAACTAGACAATTTCAATTACAAGGAAACTGGTTGGTTACAGTTGATTAGATAATCATCTAATTCTAAAGCGTAAAAAAAGAGGCTGCCTTTTCAGACAGCCTCTTTTTTCATATACAAACTAAGGCTTACTTCCCAGTCTCATATCTTTTAGAAACCTCGTCCCAGTTAATCACATTGAAGAAAGCTGCAATGTAATCTGGACGTCTGTTCTGGTAGTTCAGGTAGTAAGCGTGTTCCCAAACATCCAACCCAAGAACCGGAGTTCCTGTACATCCGATTCCCGGCATCAGTGGATTATCTTGATTAGCACTACTGCAAACTTCAACCGCTCCGCCTTTCTTGACACAAAGCCAAGCCCACCCAGAACCGAATCTTGTCGCGGCAGCCTTACTGAATGCATCCTTAAATCCATCAAATGAACCGTAAGCTGCATTGATGGCATCGACCAAAGCACCTGAAGGCTGTCCGCCTCCGTTCGGAGACATTACTTTCCAGAAAAGATCATGGTTATAGTAACCGCCACCGTTGTTTCTAACTGCTGCATTATCGAAGCCAGCAACCATAATTTCCTCAATAGATTTTCCTTCGAGGTCAGTTCCTGCAATTGCGTTGTTCAAATTGTTCGTGTATCCTGCGTGATGCTTTGAATGATGGATTTCCATCGTACGTGCATCAATATGTGTTTCCAAAGCATCGTATGCATAAGGAAGTTTTGGTAATTCAAAAGCCATTCTATTTCGTTTTTTAAAGGTTAATAATTCAATATTCACAAATATAACAATCGCGATTAGGGCTTGTTCGTCCTTGTTTACATTGAGTGTTACCGATCCGTTACTTTTGTCATCCCAAAACCGAATAGGATGTACGGAGAATTGCAAGGATTTCTAGCTGAAGAATTGAAGTCAATTGAAGAAGCTGGACTTTATAAAAAGGAGCGCATCATTACCACTCCGCAAGGTGCAGAAGTGCATGTTAGTACAGGTGAAGATGTGGTTGTCATGTGTGCCAATAATTACCTAGGACTTTCTTCACATCCTGAAGTAATCCAAGGAGCAAAAGATGCGCTCGATTCTCATGGATATGGCATGTCTTCAGTTCGTTTTATCTGCGGAACGCAAGACATTCATAAAAGTTTGGAGGAAAAGATATCGTCTTTCCTTGGGATGGAAGACACCATATTGTATGCCGCTTGTTTTGACGCAAATGGTGGTGTTTTTGAACCGCTTTTTTCTGCAGAAGATGCCATCATCAGCGATGAGCTGAACCATGCTTCCATTATAGATGGTGTGCGATTGTGCAAGGCAGAACGCTACCGTTACAAGCATAGCGATATGGCTGACCTAGAGGAACAACTAAAAGCCTCTCAAGCACAACGACATCGGATCATCGTTACAGATGGAGTGTTTTCTATGGATGGTGACATTGCCAAACTTGATAAGATCTGCGACCTCGCTGAGAAATACAATGCACTAGTGATGGTGGATGATTGTCACGCGACTGGTTTTATTGGAAATACGGGCCGAGGAACACACGAGTACAATAATGTAATGGGTCGCGTTGACATCATCACAAGCACATTAGGGAAAGCTCTCGGTGGCGCGATGGGTGGTTTTACCTCTGGAAAGAAAGAAGTGGTTGAGATGCTCCGTCAAAGGTCGAGACCCTATCTTTTTTCCAATTCGTTGGCTCCTTCTATTGTTGGAGCCGCAAGTAAAGTTTTTGATTTACTTGAGTCGTCAACTGAACTTCGTGATAAGTTGGAGGCGAATACCAAATACTTTAAAGAAGGAGTGCAAAAAGCGGGCTTTGAATTGAAAGAAGGAGACAGCCCAATCATTCCTATTATGCTTTATGATGCGAAACTTGCGCAGCAATTTGCAGATAAACTCCTCAAAAAAGGCGTTTATGCCATCGGTTTTTTCTATCCCGTTGTAGGAAAAGGACAGGCAAGGATCCGTGTTCAGATCTCTGCTGCTCATAGTACAGCTCACCTTGATAAGGCCATCGAAGCATTCACCTCGGTAGGCAAAGAACTTGGGGTGTTGAAATGAATTATTGACAAACCATTGTTGATTCAAGAAATTAGTAATATCTTCGCAGCCCCAAATTTGGGTAGGAGTGGAAGCTCTGATAATGAACTGAAAACATATTTGAAGTGAAAGCACCAAGCTTTAAAACCATTTCTGCCAATAAGAACACTGCCAATAAGGAGTGGGTTATAATTGATGCTGAGGGTCAGACTCTCGGCAGATTGGCATCTACAATTGCGTACAGACTGCGCGGAAAGAATAAGGTCAATTTTACTCCACATGCCGATTGTGGCGATAACGTTATCGTTATCAACGCGGAGAAAGTTGAACTTTCTGGAAACAAACGAGCTACCAAGCAATACATGCACCACACAGGTTTCCCTGGCGGACAGCGTTTGCGAAGTGTAGATCAAGTTTTGGCGAAAGATCCTACGGGATTAGTAACCAAAGCTGTTCGCGGAATGCTTCCAAAAAGCAAATTAGGAAGAGCAATCTTCAATAATATGCATGCTTATGCTGGTGCAAACCATCCGCATGAAGCACAGAAGCCACAAACTATTTCACTTAACTGATCATTCTATATTAAATGGAAATAATCAACGCATTAGGAAGAAGAAAGACCGCAGTTGCTCGCGTTTACGTGAAAGCTGGTAAAGGTGCATTCATCGTTAACGGTAAAGACGCGAAGGAGTACTTCCCAACGTCATTGCTTCAAGACACCATCCAAAGACCATTCAATGTTTTGGAAGTTGTTGGTAAATATGATGTAAAAGTGAATGTTAGCGGTGGCGGAATTACAGGACAGGCTGAAGCCATTTCTCTTGGAATTTCCAGAGCATTGGTAAAAGAGGACGAAACTGTGAAGCCTGCTTTGAAGAAGGTTGGATTGATGACGCGTGACCCGAGAATGGTTGAGCGTAAGAAATTTGGTCAAAAGAAAGCAAGGAAGAAATTCCAGTTCAGCAAGCGTTAATCAATCAGTAAAAAGACTTTTCAAAACAATAATATTTCAATGGCTCAACCTACAGTACAGGAAATGCTAGAAGCAGGTGTTCACTTCGGACACCTCAAAAGAAAGTGGAATCCTGCCATGGCTCCGTACATCTTCATGGAGAAGAACGGAACTCACATCATCGACCTAAACAAGACCTCAGCCAAGTTGGAGGAGTCTTGTAAGGCGATTCAAGCGATGGCTCGTTCTGGCAAAAAGATTCTTTTTGTTGCCACGAAAAAACAAGCTCAGGGAATAATTGCCCGTGAAGCTGCTCGTGTGAACATGCCTTACGTTACTGAAAGATGGCCGGGTGGTATGCTTACCAACTTTGCTACTATCCGTAAAGCCATAAGAAAGATGGGCACCATTGATAAAATGGAAGTTGACGGAACATGGGAAACCATGTCAAAGCGTGAGCGATTGATGATTAGCCGTCAGAGAGCTAAACTCGAAAGAGATCTTGGTTCGATTGCTGACCTAACACGTCTTCCATCTGCGATTTTCATCATTGATATTATTAAGGAGCATATCGCTGTTAAGGAAGCAACAAGATTGGGTATCCCAACTTTCGCTATCGTTGATACAAATGCGAATCCAAAAGATGTTGACTTCGCTATCCCTGGAAATGACGATGCTGCAAAAGCAATCGAGCTTGTTGTGAAAGCGATGACAGATGCGATTGCAGAAGGTCTTGCTGAAAGGAAAGCTGGAAAAGGCAAAGAAGGCGATGCCAAGGATGATGAAGATGGAGACGCTGAAGTAGAGGCTCCTGCAAAAAAGGCAACTGCAATGAAGGCTACGGTTAAAGCTGAAGCTACTGTTTCTGAAGACTAGGACGAAGAATAAAAATCACACTACATTGGAAGCTACGGTGAAAATTACAGCGGCTCAAGTAAACGAGCTTAGACAGAAGACAGGTGCAGGAATGATGGATTGCAAGAAAGCCCTTGTTGAGGCTGGAGGCGATTTTGATACTGCCATTGATCTACTGAGAAAACAAGGACAAAAAGTTGCTGCAAAACGTTCTGACCGTGAGGCAACCGAGGGTTTCGTTATCGGAAAGGCCAAAGCAAACAAAGTTGTGTTGCTACGTTTGAACTGCGAAACTGATTTCGTTGCCAAAACAGAAGGATTCACAGGTTTTGCAAATGGCCTCATTGACCTTGTTCTGAATGGTTCAGTTACATCGGCAGAGACTCTGAATGAGGCGAGCTACAACGGTTCGACCGTTGCTGCGGCCATCACAGAATTGACTGGCAAGACTGGCGAGAAAATTGAGATTGGTGGATTGGATATCATTGAAGCCGCAACAGTTGTTGCTTACAACCACCCTGGAAACAGAGTTGGTACCATCGTAGGTCTGAACAAGGCTGGATTTGAAGAAATGGCGCGTGATGTGGCGATGCAAGCTGCAGCAATGGCACCAGTTGCTTTGAACAAGGAATCTGTTTCTGCTGAAGTTATCGCAAAAGAGATTGAAATTGGTAAGGAATTGGCTATTCAGGAAGGAAAACCTGCTGATATGGCTGAGAAAATTGCTGAAGGACGGTTGGGTAAATTCTTCAAGGAGAATACATTGATGGAGCAAGCCTTCATTAAGGACAACAAATTGAATGTTGCACAATACCTGAAGTCAGGCGATCCTGAACTTACAGTAACAGATTTCAAGCGATTCTCGCTTGGCAATTGATATAGAATTTGAAAAGAGGCTTTAAAGCCTCTTTTTTTTGTCTAAAAAGTTTATCATCGCAAAATGAATGTGAAGTACAAAAGAGTGCTCCTTAAACTCAGCGGAGAATCGCTGATGGGAAACAAACAGTTCGGAATTGACCACGATAGATTGGGTCAATACGCACAGGAGATTAAAGAAATTGTTGAGGCAGGCGTAGAGGTAGCCATCGTTATTGGTGGAGGAAACATCTTCCGTGGCATTCAGGCTGCCGAAGGTGGAATGGATCGTGTACAAGGAGATTACATGGGAATGCTTGCCACCATGATCAACAGCATGGCGTTGCAATCCGCTTTAGAGAATTTGGAGGTGGAGACACGCTTGATGTCCGCCATCAAAATGGATGAGATTGCGGAGCCGTTCATCCGTAGAAGAGCTGTCCGTCACCTGGAAAGAGCTCGCGTGGTCATCTTTGGTGCTGGAACAGGAAATCCATACTTCACTACCGATTCAGCCGCTTCGCTTCGTGCCATTGAAGTTGAAGCAGAGGTAATTTTGAAAGGAACACGCGTTGACGGTATTTACACTGCCGATCCAGAGAAGGATAAGTTGGCCACAAAGTTTGACACCATCAGCTTTCAAGAAGTATATGAAAGAGGTCTGAATGTGATGGACATGACCGCTTTCACGCTTTGCAAAGAGAATAAATTGCCAATCATAGTATTCAATATGGATGAAGGCGGCAATTTGGCACGCGTGGTTTCTGGCGAGAAGGTTGGAACGCTGGTGGAAGGCTGATCACTCAGAATTACTACTTTCGATCAAATTTCAATCATGGAAGAAGACTTAAGGTTCATTTTCGATTCGACAAAGGAAGGGATGGACAGCGCCATCGAGCGTTTGGATCATGAGTTGGCGCGTATTCGTGCAGGAAAGGCGAGTCCAAATATGTTGGGAAGTGTTCAGGTTGAATACTATGGCTCAATGACACCACTGAAAAATGTGGCGAATGTGAACACGCCAGATTCGAAGACGTTACAGATTCAGCCGTTCGAAAAAGGCCTTTTGGAAGAGATTGAGAAAGGAATCATGCGTGCCAACTTGGGTTTCAATCCAATGAATGATGGCAAGGTGGTTCGTATTTCCATTCCACCATTGACGGAAGAACGCAGACGTGATCTTGTAAAGCAAGCGAAAGCGGTTGCTGAGCAGGCGAAAGTTTCCATTCGTAATTCAAGGAAAGACGCCAACGATGAGATTAAGGCATTGCAGAAGGATGGCATGGCCGAAGATGCCGCAAAGCGCGCAGAAGGTGAGATTCAGGACATGACCACTTCTTATTCAAACAAGGTTGATACTTTGGTTGCTGAGAAAGAGGTAGACATCATGACTATTTGATCACAGTGTGTTCGCCCTGAATTTTTTTCAGACTCTAAATAGATGCTGAACCAAGTTCAGCATAACATGCTCTAATAATCCCTACACTTTTTTCGGAAATGGCAGAAATGCCCGTGTCCGATTCATGAGTTCTTCATAACCCGCTCGGTTTTGAAGTGAGCGTTTGTCCATCAACGGAATGCTGACAAACATGAACATGAGCGTGATGGCAAGTGCACCAATTCCTGTCCACCAGAGGTCGAGACTGAGGTTCAACGCTACGAAATAGATTCCCCACCACGTCATCATTTCCCCGAAATAATTCGGATGTCGGCTGTGTTTCCAGAGTCCGTCATTCATATTCTTGCCTTTGTTCAATGGATTCTTGCGGAAGCTGCGCATCTGTTCATCGGCAACATACGCGATTACGATTGCTGCAACGGTCACCAAGATTCCGAGCCAACCCAGCCAATTCATTTCGAATGATGCTTTCATCCCAAAATAGAGTGGAAGACAGGCCAAATAAACCATGATGGTTGGAAAAAGATGGATTCCTGCAAAACTGACGAGCCAGTACGCTTTAGGGAATTGCTCTCGAAAATTTTTGTAGCGCCAATCTTCGTGTTTCAGTCCAGGCCAATCACGGAAAAAGTTGGATGTGAGTCGTAAGTTGTAGAGCATCATCAGCATGAACAGCAAGATGGCGGGCAGCTCATTCAGTCCGAAAAGCATGGCATAGCCCGAAGCAATTACTGCAGGTTTCACACTCCAATATGGGTCATACATACTGGAGTTATTGAGCACCACTGAGCATAGGAAAATGAAAGCCGTAGCGGCAAAATCGGCTACTGCCAATCTCCAAAGATCATCGAGTTGAGGAGTTAACTGCCAAACCGCTACTGCAACAGTAATGGCAATAGCATAGGCCACTAATTGTACGAGAACACTTGCGGTTTTACTGACTTGCATGAGTTTAGCTTTGCCGCAATATACGTGGTTCTGTTACGGTCGGATTTGATGAAAATGAACAGCACATTCGTAAATTCATCGCATGCTTGAAACCGAATGGAAATATGCCGACCTGCCCGACCCAGCACAGGTAAGTGACTTGTGCAATCAACTTGGAATAAAGGAAGATGTAGCGCAACTGCTTATCAATCGTGGTATTGGCAGTTTTGATGAGGCGAAGACATTTTTTCGTCCATCTTTCGAAGATTTGCATGATCCGTTTCTGATGAAAGGAATGGACAAGGCGGTTTCTCGCTTGGAAGAAGCGCTCGGGAATGGTGAGAAGATTCTCGTTTTTGGAGATTATGATGTGGATGGAACCACTTCGGTAGCATTGGTATATAGTTTCCTGAAGGATTTCGGACAGGTTGATTTCTACATCCCAGACCGCTACAAGGAAGGCTACGGAGTTTCCTTTGCGGGGATTGATTTTGCGAAAGCGAATGGAATCACTCTCATCATTGCGCTCGATTGCGGCATTCGTGCGGTTGATAAAGTGGCTTACGCAAATGAATTGAACATCGATTTCATCATCTGCGACCATCACTTGCCAGGAATTGTACTACCTGCCGCCTACGCCATTCTCGATCCGAAACAGTCCGATTGCAATTATCCGTTTAAAGAACTGTGCGGTTGCGGGGTTGGCTTCAAATTGCTTCAAGCCTTTTGTGAAAAGAACAATGAAGGCTTCGCAAAGCTTACGGCTAAGCTCGACCTGGTAGCCATTGCCATTGCAGCCGATATTGTTCCGATAACGGGCGAGAATAGGATTTTGACAACATTCGGGCTTCAACAAATCAATACTAATCCTTCTACAGGAATTCGGGCGATGCTCGAATACACCAAGATCAATCGCGAACTGACCATCACCGATGTGGTGTTCATCATTGCGCCACGCATCAATGCGGCTGGAAGAATCGCTTCTGGTAAACGCGCGGTGGAGTTGCTCATTTCTGATAATATGGATGAAGCATTGGAGTTCTCTGCAGAGATTTCTAAGTACAATACGGAGCGAAGAGCGTTGGATAAATCAGTGACGGAAAGTGCGCTGGAGATTCTGGAAACGGATGATTTCTATATCAACAGTCGAAGCACCGTTGTTTTTAATCCAGATTGGCACAAAGGCGTGGTGGGAATTGTGGCTTCTCGATTGATTGAACAGCACTACAAACCAACCATTGTGTTGACCGAATCGGAAGGAAAGGCTACAGGTTCGGCACGCTCGGTACACGATTTTGATGTGCATGCAGCACTTACCGAATGCGAAGACCTGCTGGAACAATTTGGAGGTCATAAATACGCGGCTGGTATGAGTTTGAGTCTGGAGAATGTGAATGCATTCCGTCAGAAGTTTGAAGACGTTGTGGCTGCACGAATTGAAGAGCATCAGCTCACACCCAAACTCAATATCGACCTAGAAATTGACCTCGACCGTATCACTCCAAAGTTTATGTCGTTGCTCAAGCAATTCGCACCATTCGGACCAGGAAACATGAATCCTGTGTTTGTTTCTCGCAATCTGATTGCCGAGGATTGCCGAACGATGGGCGCAGATGATGCACACCTACGGTTTAAGCCAAAACAGGGCGAAGTCTACCATTCGCAGCTGCAATCCGTGGCATTCAAAATGGGTAAGTTGTATTCAG
The DNA here is from genome assembly GCA_041687875.1 of Flavobacteriales bacterium. Classification (GTDB taxonomy): domain Bacteria; phylum Bacteroidota; class Bacteroidia; order UBA10329; family UBA10329; genus UBA10329. The sequence goes on from JBDNJH010000020.1 coordinate 26,841, forward strand.
ACCTAGCTCAAGGAAAAACCTTCGATTTGGCTTACACTATCGAAGAAAACCACTGGAACAACAAGGTTTATCTTCAGTTGAATGTGAAGGATATTAAGTTTGTGTAATGACCAAAACACATTGGAGAAGAGTTGACTATAGGGCAGAAAGTTTGAGAGTCGCTATTTGTGCGCTTGATGAGAGCATTGAAAGCCTGCTGATTAAAACGAAAACTCAAGATTGGTATGATGGGGGTTGGTTCTTGGAAGAGTCTGAACCAATTATTGGATTAGGATTTGTCTCACTTCAGAATTACATAAATTCTAGCATTTACGATTGCCACGAAGAGTTGGTCAAGCAATATCAGAAGTATTCAACGGGGACCGAAAAGTTGAAAAATGAACGAACCAAAGTTGAGCTGATAATTGCAATTGCGAATTATTTTAAACACCGTGATTCACTCGGGGATCTACATGAACCGACAAGGCAGATTCTTGCTGACTTTAAGTTAAACTGCGCCAAGGATGCTTATGTTTTCGATTCTCCGATTCTAAAGGGATTCGAGATTCTTTCTAAGAAGAATAAATTGTCAGAGATTATGGAGGTGATTCTTGAATGGAGAAAGTCGCTTTGGCTAGAAGAAAATTAATCACTTCAAAATAGCAGAACCAATTTCCTTCGCCAATATTTTCCTAACCCCTAACTGACGGTTCAGTTTTTCCATCAGTTCCATCAATTGATTCTCTTCGGCTTTTTTGAGAAGGTCGCGGGTTTCGGTAATCATCGTTTCCAGCTTGCGCAACTTAAGGACGTTTAGGGATGATAGAATAGACTGTTTCAACTTGTCAACTTCCAGAAGAGTAACTACGTTATGCTCCTTCCAGCGCTCGCTCACCACATGAGGCTGCGCAAAGAAATTAACCGCCAACGAGGAGATTTCAGAGTTTTGGTGATTGATAAAATGCTGCTCGGTAGGAATTTTCTTCTCTTCAAGCATTTTAGAAAACTCAGCAAAAACCAATTTGAAAAGCTCGTTTTCAAACGTGATTTCATCTTCCAAAAGCTCGGTCACGATAAAATCAACCACGTTCACCTTTTCCTGATCAACTACCTTTTCTTCGGCCTCATCCCAAACATCAAACTCAATCTCCTTTTCGCTGTAAAGAATCAGAATACGGATGATGTCTTGTTCCTGAAACTCCGCATCGCGCTTCTTTAGCTCCTGATTGCTCTTGCGAACAATTGACGGCTCTTCTTGAACAGGAGCCTCAGAGAAATTGGAGTTGTCGTGTCGTTGCTTCTCACTAAAATTCTTCCTGCGGTTGCGGTTCAGTTCCATCATCAGAACCTCCTCGTCCATGCTCATAATGCTGCTGCATTGACGCACGTAAAGGTTTCTGATAATTGGGTCTGGAATTAGCGCAATAGAACTGATAATGTCCTTAATCAGCCCCGCCATTTTAATCGGGTCGCCCTTCGCTTCTTCGGAAAGTAGCTGAGCCTTAAACTGAATAAAATCCTTCGAATTGGCATCAATGAAAGCCGTCAGCTCGTCCCCGTCCATCTTTTTCGAGAACGAATCGGGGTCTTCGCCATCAGGAAACAGAACCGTTCGCACGTTCATTCCTTCTTCCAGCACAAGGTCAATTCCTCGGAACGAAGCTTTTATTCCAGCATCATCACCATCATACATAATGGTGAGGTTATTCGTGTAGCGTTTTACCAAGCGAATTTGCTCCACGGTAAGGCTCGTGCCCGAACTGGCCACCACGTTATGAATTCCCGCTTGATGTAGCGAGATTACATCCGTGTAACCCTCCACCACAAAGCAATTATCCTTCTTAATTATCTCGCTTTTGGCCTGATAAATACCATAAACGATATTGCTCTTGTGGTAAACATCCGTCTCCGGACTGTTGATGTATTTCGCAACCTTCTTATCACTGCGAAGCGTCCGTCCTCCAAAGGCAATCACCCGCCCCGAAAGGTTGTGAATCGGAAACATCACACGCCCCTTAAAACGGTCAATCAGCTTTCCTTCTCTATCTAGGCAAAGCCCAGAATCTTCTAGAAACTTCCGATTGTATTGCTCTTCCAACGCTTTGTTTCCGAACGAATCATATCGATCAAAACAATAGCCCAAACCGAACTTCTCAATCGTCTCCATCGAGAAGCCCCGTTCCTTAAAATAGCTCAGACCAATCGATTGTCCTTCATCCGTTTTTAGCAAGTTGGAAGCGAACGTCCGTTGCGCAAAAGCCAGCACCAAATAGAGACTTTCGCGCTCCGTTTGCTCCGCCATTTGCTCGGGCGTTTGCTGCTCTTCCTCAATCTCAATATTGTATTTCTTGGCCAAATACCGCAGCGCCTCCGGATAGGTTTGTTGCTCATGATCCATGATGAAATTCACCGAATTTCCACCCTTTCCGCACCCAAAACACTTGTAAATTCCCTTCGCTGGCGACACGCTAAACGAAGGCGTTTTCTCGTTATGAAACGGACAATTTCCCCACAGATTGGTGCCCTTTTTCTTCAGCTGCACAAAATCTCCCACAACCTCCTCCACACGGGCGGTTTCAAAAATCTGGTCTATGGTTTCTTTTGGAATCAAGGGGCGTTAAAGTTAGGTCTTACAAAGGGGATTGGCAGCCTGAGTTTTGAACAAAAAACCGTGTAGCGTAAGGGTTCACTGCATCGAACCCTAACCCACGCCATTTTAGCGAGCTGTGAGTAAGGGTTTGACACATCAAACCCTAACATCAGATCCATCGAACCCCAACATCTTGATTTCAAAGTTCCACTTCCGCGATAGCGCTTACGAGATAGATTCTACCTGTTCCAACCAGTTCGCAGCGGAAACGTTTGCGCAGTTTTACTCCTTTAATAAACCGCTTGCTTCCCAACAGGAATTCCTCATTTTCGGGAACATCTTCCAGTAAAACCTTGTGAGTTGGGTCGTCATAACTTCTGAGAAGCCGCATCAGTTCCAGATCCCTCACCGTTGCCGATTTCGGGTTTTTCATATGGATCCGAAGTTGTTTCAGAATATCATCGGGAAAAATATCCTCTCTCAAAAATGGTAACATCTCTTCCTGAAAAGCCGTTTTCCATTCTTTTCCGTGCGGGTTCACTTTTCTGCCGTGTCGTTCCCAATTGGTCAGATGGGCCATTTCGTGCACAAATGTTATCAGAAAGGCATATTGGTTGAGACTTCCATTCACCGAAATGCGATGTCCACGGTTGCCAAAAGGATGACGATAATCTCCAGCTTTGGTTTTCCGGTCGCGGGTAATGGTGAGGTGACATCGTGCTTTGACTATTTTTTCTGCCAACGGAACGTCCGTTCCACTCGGCACAAACGGTCTTATCGCATTCCGTATTTGTTCTTCGCGGTTCATCCGCTAAAGTAAAGCTGCCAAATTGTAAACGGCAAGGCTCGAAACGTAGGCCAAGCCCGTCATCATCACCAGTTGTATAAGTGGCCATTTCCAGGTTCCTGTTTCGGTTTTTACCACCGCTAGCGTGCTCATGCACTGCATTGCAAACGCATAAAAAACCAATAGCGACAGCCCGAATGGAAGGCCATAAAGCGGCTTCCCTGTTTTCGGATCTTTCTCCGTTTGCATCTTTTCCCTTATAGAAGAAACATCCTCATCCGTAGAACCCACACTATAAATGGTGGCCATTGTTCCCACAAAAACCTCGCGTGCCGCAAAGGAAGTGATGAGTGCAATGCCGATTTTCCAATCGTATCCCAACGGTTCGATAACCGGACTGATTGACCTTCCCAAAATTCCGATGTAGGAGTTTTCGAGCAGTTCGGCATTCTTTTCCTGCTCGGCATTTTCGGTACCGACCTCCGCATATTTTGCTTCGATTGCTGCAAATTTCTCAGGCGGACCATAAGAAGCACCAAGCCAAAGCAGGATGGAAACAAGCACTATGATCTTTCCGGCACTGGTCACAAATTGGGTCACTTTCCGTGTAATTTCCAACAGCACATTAGAAAGTTTGGGAACACGGTAATCGGGCAGTTCCATGATAAAATGGCCTTCTTCCGTTGATTTGATGGTCTTGTTAAGAACCATCGCAGCGCCCAAAGCTGTCACAATCCCTAGCAGATACATGAACAGTAGTGCCAATCCTTGAAAACCAACAGGAATCACCAATGCAATTAGCAGGGCATAAACAGGCAATCGGGCAGCACAGGCCATAAACGGAGTGACCATTATCGTCAATAGGCGTTCCTTCTGATTGGAGATGGTGCGTGCAGCAAGAATAGCCGGAACGGCACACGCCACCCCACCAATCAACGGAACGATAGAACGTCCCTGCAATCCAAATTTCCGAAGCCACCCATCGGCAATGAAACTGACACGCGCCATGTAGCCTGTTTCTTCCAAAAGGGCAACAAACAAGAATAGAAACGCGATTTGCGGAATGAAAATGACCACTCCGCCCAGTCCGGCCCAGATGCCTTCCACAAAAAGTCTGGTCAGAAACGAATCGGGCAACACATCCGTGAAAAACACTCCAGCATTACCAAACAAGGTTTCAATCAATGCCATCGGATAGGCAGACCAAGAATAGATGCTTTGAAACATTAACGCAAGAAGAGTGATAAAAATAATCGGCCCTAAAAAGCGATGAGTCAACACATCATCAAGCTTTTTAGTAATCTCATGTGCCGTTACTTCCCCATGTCCATTCGCCTTCTCTAAGATTGTCTTGATGATTCGGTGCTTTTCAA
>JBDNJH010000156.1:0-8524 GCA_041687875.1 Flavobacteriales bacterium
AGGAAAACATCTTCAATAACGGAGTTTGCCGCAAAGTAGCCCGCATCATCCAATAGCTTGAAATACACAGAGCCATGAACGTAACTCAACGCATGGAAATATTTCTCCGAAATGGTTAAGCAAACCTCAGCTTCTCATTCTGAGATTTTGATGGTTGTGGTTTCAAACAGCATTTTCTGAATGTTCGCCTTCAGGTACACGCGTTCGAGCTTTTGGTAGTGTGGTTCTGTCATATCAACCCATCCTTATCATACAAATCAACTCCCTTCTTCACCATTTCTCCAATCTCTTTTTCCATTTCGGGGCTTAGCTTTTTGATATGAAAACAGCTTTTGCCTTTTAGTGCTTTTTTCAGCTCGTCTGAGATGGAAAACTCCGCAGGATGCGTGTAAATAGGGAAGTAGTACAATCGCACATCCTTTGGTTTTGGCACAACACTCCCGAAGTAAAAACCATCCACCTTCTTCATGCCCTGCATCAGTTCCTTCTTGCCGCATAGTTCCAATACAGCCGGATCATCTTTTCGTATTCTGAGCTTTGGAAACTCGGCTTTCAGAATGCTTCGCAGCGTTACTTCAATTTCTTCGAGGTTGGTTTTCATGGCTTTAAACTAGGAAGTACTGGCATTTAGGTTACAGCAAATTTTGAAACAGGCGAGGAAAAACCTTAGACACTTTTTTGGTCAGATAATCCCCATACTTGCCTTCAAAATTGTAAACATCTTCCTTATCCCATCGGTCTGAATAATTAGAATTCTTAGTCGGGAAACCTGTAATTGGCTTGACAACGACATCAAAATCAGGGTCAAAGAAAAGGGGAAACGAAAGTCTGTCTTTGCCCGAAATGTTAAGCACCCGATGAGGTGTAGAGCGATAAAGTCCTCCAGTCATTCTGTCCAACATATCGCCAATGTTGCAGATGAAGGTGTTTGTAATGGGTGGCGCTTCAATCCAATTGCCGCGCGATTGCACTTGTAAACCTCCGACCTGATCTTGTTTGAGAATAGTGAGAAGTCCGTAATCAGTGTGTTCGCCAACTCCCCAAACGTCTGGTTTTGGTTCTTGTGCTGGATAATGAAATATTCTAAAAAGAATGAACGGTTTTTTCGTGATTGTAGCTTCAAAATAATCCATGGGAAGTTCTAAACTTAACGCTACACCACGCAGAATAGCATGTCCCACTACCGTTACTGCTTTGATGTATTCCAGAACGATTTCCCCCAATTCTTCTGGCGATTCTGGGAAAATGTTTTTTCCATGCAGCGGAATTCCAGCCTGCACTTTTGGGTGTTTATCACCGAGTTCAGTCCCAAAATAAACACCTTCTTTTTGATCAGGTTTCCCCGAAGTAAGTTCATCTCCAACTGGAAAATATCCGCGCCAAGTTTTCCCACCATTGCTCATTGATATTTTCATTTTCTCATTCAATGGAAGCTGAAAAAATGAAGTGCTAAACTGCTTTAGGTCGTTTTGAAGTTTTTCGGATACGCCATGTCCAGAAACATAGAAGAAGCCATGATTTGTGCAGGCTTCATGAATTTGTGTGGCAACGGCATTTGGGTTTCCGCCATTCATTAGTGGCGAAATATCAATTATAGGAATTTCAGAAACGATTGATGTCATAAGATGGAGTTTCGATACGCAACATTGGTCAAATCTATTCGGATTTGGTCAAGAAATGAATAGTTAGGAAAGTTTACTTTCGTGCCATATCTAAAGAACTATTAATGAAGACAATCTTACTTTCTTTTGCGTTGTTGTTAGTTGCAACTTTTACTATGGCTCAATGTACTCCTGCTACTGGTTTTACAGGCTGGGGAATGGATTTATTGCCAGCAGAACTCACTCCCGTTGAATCTTGTTTTGGCTGCGGCTCTCAAGAGCGTGTCATCAGCATTAGAACACTTGTTGATACGGTTTTGTCTGTTGAGGTCGTTCCGGGAAATCCTCCATTAATCGTTACTGTTTTTGCAGACCGTTTTCGACTCGACTCAATTGCTGGCCTTCCTGATGGATTGTCGTACACGACCGATGCAGCATACGACACTACTTATGATGCAGTTCTTAATCCGTTTGGATATTGGGTAAATGGAGGTGATACCGCCACTGGTTTTATTTCGACAACAGGTTGCATAACAATTAGTGGAAGTGAAGAGGATTGGGCTGCGGCTGTTGGTGGTGGACCTAATAATGATGGGGAATATCCATTATCAATATATATTGATGTAAGGGCAGCAAATTACAATCCGGCTGCGCTTGCCAATACGGTAGGTTACAATACATGGATTTCCGATATGGGTGTATTGCTTGATGTTTTTGCCGATCCGAACATTACGACTAATGGAATTGAATATGCAGGACCAACTTTGACAGTTACAGGAAGCGGACTTGGAATTGCTGATGAGACAAGCGGTAACTTTGGAGTTGTGAAAAATCAGCCAAATCCTTTCACTGAAAACACGATTATTTCATTTGAATTGAAAGAAAATGTTTCTAATCTGGAGTTTGCTGTTTATGATGTTTTAGGCGCGCTTGTTCATTCAGAAAAGCTGAATCCAACAGTTGGAAACAACCGCATCAATTTCACATCAAACGGAATTCCTGCGGGAATCTATGTTTACACACTTTCTGATGGAAATACGGTTCTTACTAGAAAGATGAACGTTCAATAAACGAACGGAAACAAGTTAATCAAGCCTCATTTGCCTTTGGCAAATGAGGCTTTTCTTTTGCTCCGTTTTTGGTGAGAACATTCATCAATACTCCAGAAAGGATGAGGATTATTCCAATTAGACTTATCGAATTATAGGTTTCGTCAAAAATGAAATAGCCGAAAATCAACGCATAAAGCGACCCAAGATATTTGAGGCTTGCCACCACATTGGCCTTTTCGGCCTGCAGCGCCTTGGTCATGAATACCTGACCGATTTGTGTGAAAATTCCCAGCAATAGTATCAGTCCCCAGTCCCAACCGATGGGCGTAATCCATTCGAAATAGGAAAGAACGAGCATGATTGGAGTTGCAACCATCGGGAAATAGAGAACCACAACCAATGGATGATCTGTGTCCTTCACCATTCTGATACAATTGTAAGCTGCACCCGCAAAAAAGGCTGATAAAACTCCGAGACCGAGGTAAAGCACCGAAACCCGTTCGTCAAAACCTTTAAGAAGAACTACGCCAAGAAAGGCAAGTCCGAAGAAAAACCATTGCAGTTTTTTCATCTTTTCTCCCAAAAGGAAAATGGCAATAATGGCGGTGAAGATGGGGGAGAGGTATTGTACCGTGACAGCGCTTGCCAACGGTAATTTCTGCAACGTGATAAAGAACAGGCTTAATGCAGTGACACCGAAAATACCTCTCAGAAGAAGAAACTTCCTATTGTTCCCCAAAGGGTTGATCCCTTTTGGTAATAGATACGCCAACGATAATATCAGCGAAATTCCACTTCGGAAAAGAATCAATTCGTGCGTAGGTAGATGGCTCAAGAATTTGACACACAGCTGCATCAACGAAAACGCGGCTGTACTTACCAGCATCAAACCAACTCCTCTTGACATGCCGTGCAAATGTGCAGATAAACGGAATACTTGTAGTTACGATAACAAATAGGTGATGAAATTGCAGTGTATCTGTTACAAAAAGTGCAACAGAAATGGTATTTGCGAAGACAAGAATGCGCTGATATTTGTCGCGATGTAAAAAAATGACTAACTATGACTCGGTTGGTCTACAAAATGATTCGATTCGTCTTAATATTCTTCCTTAATGCCAGTATTGGGACATGTGAAGCCCAAAACCTAAAACTTGAGCTTGTCCGAACATTCAACGGACATTCTCATGGAGTAAGACGTGTGGTGTTTTCTCCTAACGGGAAAACATTTGCCAGCGGAGGCACTCGCGGAGGGCTATTTATCTGGGATGTTCTTGGAAATAATGCACTTAAAAAGCTGGAGGGGCATTATGGTTCCATATCTGATGTCCGTTTTTCTGCTGATGGTAATTATCTGGTTACGGTAGGAGAGGACAGACAGGTTAAGGTTTGGGATTCCAAAACAGGTCTCTGTCTGCAGCAAATCATCAGCCCAACTTCTGAAAAGTCAGTAGTAAATAATGTCAGTTTTGCATTGATGTCGCCAAACAATGACATGATCTATTTTGGAGGGTCAAATGGAGATTTATGTCGAGTTTCTTTTTCTCCGAAAGCAATACCTGAAGTTCTTTATACAGACCCAAAGGAGGGAATTCGTTGTGGTATCGTAAGTGCTGATGGGAAGGAGGTGATATTTGCGGCCGGAAAATATCTGATGGCTTTGAATTTGGCTTCTGGCCAAGTTGTAAGAGAGTATAACACTGGTGATTGCATGGTCAATTCGCTGAAGTTTTCGAGTGACGGAAAGCGATTATTGACATGGTGCGACAACTCTAGGGTTGATGTGCGCGACCCATCAAATTTCTACCTCCTTACGAGTTTCAGACCTGGAACGGGAGAACGAAAATTTAGCAATATCGCTTTCACGGAAGATCAGAAATCTGTGGTTACTGTAGATCATGCATCTCGATTCAATATTTGGAATCTTGAGAGTAAACAACGGGTGTTAGATCAAGGAGCAGATCAGGGTACCATTATGAGTTTTGACCTTGAAAGCGGAATGAATCACATCCTTTCTGGAAGTCTGGATAAGAGCATTAAATTGTGGAGAATTGTACCAGATATTCCGGAAGAAACCAAAAAGAAGAAAAAGCCTGAGCCAGAACCTCAAACTGTGCGACCAGAAGTTGAGATAATTGTTTATCAAAGTCCAGTGGAGGACGTAAAGCAGATTAAGGTTGTAACTCCAGTTAATACGAACGTTGTAACAAAACCGGAAGTGAAGCTCGAAGTACTGATTCCTAAGGTTGAATTGCCAAATACAATCAGACATCATCTTGAAAGCGTTCTTCCTGAGAGAAAGAATAACAGACGGGTAAAACCCATCAGAAAAGAGCATCGTTTAAATATGCTTTCACATCAGCTCACGTTCGAAATTTGGGATGCGCAGGTAATTGACGGAGATATTGTTTCCATCTATATTGATGAAATCTGCATCGTTGATGAATACAGTATCACTGCCGAGAAGCGAGTTGTGCATTTTGATGCTTCCAGCTACAAAAAGGCGTACTTATACCTTCATGCACACAACTTAGGAACCATCGCTCCGAATACGGTTACAATGACAATCTCTGATGGAATTCAGACACTGGACGTAGAGTTGAGGTCAGATCTTACAGGCTCTTCGGCTGTAGAGTTAAATTTTGAAGACGAAAAAGCTTCTGAATAGCGCGTACCGAATTCAGATTAAAAAGGTCTTCTAGGTCTTTTTCCAGCTTTGCTTTTATCGCCACCACCTGAGTGCCTGCTGCTGCTGCTGCTTCCGCCACGGCTCTTTTCAAACTTATCTTTGAATTTGTCCCTTCTTGGAGGAGGCCCCGCACTTCGATCTCTTCTATCGTTTGCTCCTGTGCTTTGGGCAATGGTCAAATCAACTTTCTTACCTGAGTAATCTGAACCTTTTAGAGCACTACTTAGCTTGTCAGCATAGTCGCTATCCAATTCAAAGAAAGCGAAGGTGTTCATCATTTCAATTTTACCGATTTCCACATCACGCTTGTTCAAACTTTCATTTATCAATCCCATCAGATTAGAAGGATTCATATTGTCTTTTGAACCCAAGTTGATGTGAAAACGTGTGAACTTTCCTTTGTCCAAGAAACGGTCGCTGCTGGTTCTGCGTGCAGGACGTTCATCACCAAAATCCCTATCGCGACCACGGTCTCTGTCTCTACCACCACGGTCTCCACGGTCGCTTCCTCTATCTCTGTCACTACCTCGGTCGTCACGCTCGCGTCTGTCTCCTCTGTCTCCTTTGGATGACATGCTGTTCAGATCCGGAGCATTCTTGTAATACTCCAAGAACTTGTTGAACTCAAAACTGACCAAATGTTTAATCAGATCTTCTTTGGTAAGATGACCCAATTGCTCCATAATGGCAGGAAGAAATGGCTCAATTTGCTTCTCATTCACATTGAGTTTTCCTAATCCTTCTACAATGGTGTAAAGCTGCGTTTCACAGATTTCCTGTCCAGTAGGAACAGGACGCTGCTCAAATTGCTTACCGAGTTTACGCTCAACAGATTTCAATTTTCCGCGTTCGCGGGAATGGATGATGGCGATGGAAATACCACGCTTTCCAGCACGACCAGTTCGTCCGCTTCGGTGGATATAAACTTCCTCTTCATCAGGAAGATTGTAGTTGATTACGTGTGTGATGTCGTCAACATCAATTCCTCGTGCAGCCACATCCGTAGCCACAAGAAGTTGAATTTTTCGCTTACGGAAACGCGCCATAATGGCATCACGCTGTGCTTGAGAAAGATCGCCATGCAACGAATCGGCATTGTAACCGTCTTGCATCAATTTATCAGCAATTTCTTGCGTTTCTCTTCGGGTACGACAGAAAACAATTCCGTAAACGTTCGGATTCACATCTGCCAATCGCTTCAAGCATTCGTACTTGTTCCGAGCATCTACCATATAAAAATGATGCTCGATATTGGCCGCGCCCTCGTTTCGTCCTCCTGATGAAACCTCAGCAGGATCTTTCATGTATTTTCCCACGATGTCACGGATTCCCGTTGGCATTGTAGCTGAGAAAAGAAGCGTTTGCTTTGTATCTGGAGTTTCGCCTAGGATAAGGTCAAGGTCGTCCTTGAAACCCATTGTGAGCATTTCATCTGCCTCATCCAAAACAACAAACTGAACGTCTTGCAAGCGCAATACGCGTCTGTTGATAAGGTCAACCGTTCTACCTGGAGTTCCGATAATGATTTGTGCACCGCGCTTGATGTCCCGAATCTGTGTATCAATGCTAGCTCCACCATAAACAGCAACTGTTTTGATGTTCATGAACTTGGCAAAGGTCTGCATGTCGTTTGCAATCTGCAGACACAGTTCGCGGGTAGGGCAGAGCACGATAGATTGAATCTCTCGACTATTCTCATCCAACTGTTGAAGAACGGGCAAGCTGAACGCTGCTGTTTTTCCAGTTCCTGTTTGTGCAAGTGCAATTAGATCTTTCTTAGAATCTAATACTTGCGGAATCGCTTTTTCCTGAATAGGTGTAGGAGTTTCAAATCCTAATTCGTCCAGCGCCTGAACGATTTCGGCCCGAAGGCCTAACTCTTTAAATGTCGGCATAATGTGCTTTTGGATTTTTCAACCATCCAATAAATGCACCATGCAAACTATTTGAGGAAGGATGAAATCTGCCGCAAAGGTAATAATGAGAATGAGACTAGATAGAAATTACTTCAATTCAAGTAGCGCAACGCTTTCCACATGATGCGTGTGCGGGAACATATCCACTGGCTGTAATCTTTTCACCACATAATTCTCACTCAGCAACTGAATGTCGCGCGCTTGGGTGGCAGGGTTGCAGCTTACATAAACGATACGTTGCGGCTTCAATTCATTCAAACGGGCAATGACGTCAGGATGCATGCCAGCACGCGGAGGGTCGGTTATGACAACATCGGGTCTGCCTTCTTTGGCGATGAGTTCGGGCGTGAAAATGTCTTTCATATCGCCTGCGTAGAACGAAGTATTCTCAATTCCATTCATGGTGGCATTGAGTTTGGCATCGGCAATGGCGGGCTCAACGTATTCAATACCAACCACTTTGGCGGCTTGCTTGGCTACGAATTGCGCAATAGTACCAGTTCCAGTATAGAGGTCATACACGACTTCTTTGCCGGTGAGGCCAGCAAAGTCTCTGGTAACCTTGTAGAGTTCGTAAGCCTGTGGACCATTGGTTTGATAGAACGACTTGGGTCCAACCCGAAACTTCAGACCTTCCATTTCTTCCATAATATGGTCGTTACCAGCATGAACCTGAATATCCAAATCGGCAATGGTATCGTTTGGCTTGTCGTTGATTACATAGAGAACGGAAGTGAGTTGCGGGAACTCGGCCACTAACGTATCGAGAATGAGTTTGATGTCGTTTGGGCGATCTTCGGCCACGCTCAGAATCACCATCCACTCGTTGGTCATGGTGCTCCTAACGGTCAAATTGCGGAGAAAACCAGTCTGCTCGTTTAGATTGTAATAGGAGAATTGATTAGCAAGCGCAATATCACGAACACGGTTTCGGATGGCATTGCTCGGTTCTTCCTGTAGGTGACATTCTTTCACGTCAAGCACCTTATCCCACCTTCCGGGAACGTGGAAACCAAGCGAAGGCACATCATCGAAAACCTCACCGCTATCCACTTCTTCCTGCGTGAGCCATCTTCTGTGCGAGAAGCTGAATTCCAACTTGTTGCGGTAGTTGAACACATTCTTAGAACCCAAAATTGGTTCGATAACCTCAATATTCACTTTGCCGATTCGCTGCAACGAATCCTTTACTTGCTTTTCCTTGAATTCAAGCTGCTTTTCGTAGCTCAGATTCTGCCATTTGCAGCCACCACACACACCAAAATA
>JBDNJH010000157.1:0-5353 GCA_041687875.1 Flavobacteriales bacterium
AAAACCATCAATCGGCTTTCTTCTCGATCTTGAGCTGGGTGATAGGCAATTAGTTCCTGTGGAATGTTGAATTTGAATTGTGATAATTTCATAGTGTTTGTTTTGAGCTTACGGGCCCATTTTTATGGGGCTGCAAAATTAAGAAAATGGTTGGTTGAATTCGGGTTCTGAAATGCTCAGGCCAAATCTCCATGCAAAAGCACCTGAAACTGGTCAGCATCAATGGCGTCTTCCACACTGAAATTTCCTATTCTAGTTCTTCTTAAGGAAGATAGGTATCCGCCTGAATTCACCGCTTTTCCAAAATCATAAGCTACAGAGCGGATGTATGTTCCTTTGGAGCATGCTATTCGAAAATCAACATCAATCGTTTCTTCATTTTTCCTGATAGCTGTGATTTCAAACTCCTTGATAATAACAAGTTTCGTGTTCAATTTCACGTCTTTGCCTGCTCGCGCCAAATCATACGCCCGTTTGCCATCGACCTGTTTGGCAGAAAAAATAGGTGGCATTTGATGATGCTCACCAACCATTTCTGCAGCTGTCTTGCGAATCATTTCATCCGTGATGTGGTCAATAGGAAAAGTCTCATTCACCTCTGTTTCAAGGTCGTATGATGGCGTAGTTGCACCAATTGTAATTGTTCCCGTGTATTCCTTCTCAGCATCTTGAATGGAGCTGATGGTCTTTGTAGCCTTTCCTGTACAGATGACCAAAAGTCCTGTTGCAAGCGGGTCTAATGTTCCAGCATGCCCGACCTTGATATTCTTAACCTTCAGCTTTCGCTTAATGATGCCACGAACACGGTTGACAATTGAAAATGAGGTCGGGCCGTACGGCTTATCGAATAGCAGCACTTCGCCATCCTGAAAATTGAAAGAGTCACTCAAATCCTAAAGGAATAACGTTGCCAAAATTGCCCCAAAACCAACCACAAAACAGTAATAAGAGAAGTAGCGAAGCTGACTTTTCTTCACCAATGAAATCATCCACGTACACGCAATCAATCCAGAAATGAATGCAGCGGTAAAGCCAACTGCAAGCGGCATTACATTGGTCAGTTCCGATGAAATATTTCCATCTAAAAGGTCTTTTGCGATTTTCCCAAGAATAAGTGGAACCACCATAAGGAAGGAAAAACGTGCGGCTTTTTCTCTATCAATACCTAATAATACCGATGTGGAAATGGTTGCTCCCGAACGGCTGATTCCTGGCAAGATTGCAATGGCTTGAGAAATGCCAATGATAGCGGCTTGGCCAAATCCTACAGCTTTTTCTGTTCGTTTGGCGCGATCGGCTAGAAAAAGCAACAGCCCAGTTAGAACGAGCATGGCGCCAACAAGCAATATCTGGTTATTGAAAAGCGCCTCAATCTGGTCGTTAAACAGCACCCCAATAATGGCAGCAGGAATCATCGAAATAATAATTTTGACCGAAAACTGGGTTTCCTCGTTCCATTTAAATTGGAACAATCCTTTTAGAATTTCGAGAATGTCTTTTCTGAAAACGACCACCGTACTTAGAGCAGTTGCAGCATGAACCACAACGGTAAAAAGCAGACTTTCCTCTGGCAGACTATTATCGCCCAAAAGCACTTTTCCAATTTCAAGATGTCCGCTGCTGCTAACGGGCAAAAATTCTGTCAACCCTTGAACAATCCCAAGAATGAGGGCTTCCCAAAAACCCATCGGCTACGACTTCGCTCGATACATGATTCCGATAATCTCTAGCGCAAAACCTGCTAGAACCACCAACGGTGCAACGGTGATTCGAGTGGTGCTAAAAATCTCTGTACTGAAAACATTTGGATCTTCCGATCCGCCTCCAGCCATCAACACAAAACCAATTAGAATAACCACCATTCCTATTCCAGTGATTATGTAATTTCCTTTGCCGAATGCAAATTCTTTTTCGCTACTTCCTTGCTCGCTCATGTTCAATAATATAGTTCGTCCGCGTTCAAACGGAGATATTTTCTAACCGCAAATGTCGTACTTAAGAATGAGATGATGAGCCCCAAGGCCAGCACCGCACCAAAAAGCGTAAACACAATCTCAATGTCTTCCAACCCAAACAATTCGGGAATATTCTGACTTGCTAAATAAATCACACCTGCAAGCAACACATTCGCCACAACTGCGCCTGCAATTCCTCGCAAAACGCCTTCAATCACAAACGGTTTACGAATAAATGCCTGCGTGGCGCCAACCAATTTCATCGAATTAATCAAAAACCGTTTTGAATAGATTGAAAGCCGAATGTTGTTGTTGATAAGGGAAATTGCAATTAGCGATAAAAGACCGCAGAAAATCAAGATTACAATTCCCGCTTTACGCACGTTTCTGTTTATCACACGAATCAAATCCACAGGATAATCAATCTCAAAAATCATCGGATTTTCCAGCAATTCCGACTTTATATCGACAATCCCATCCTCGTTTGCGTACTCCGATTTAATCTTCACATCAATCGAACGCTTGAGCGGATTGTAGCCCATAAAACCTACAAAATCCTCTCCCAAAACCTCTTTCAAATGCTCAGCTGCCTCGTCCTGAGAGATATAATTTGTGCTCCGAGCAAAGTCCGAAGCATCCAAAAACTTCTGAAATTGAAGAATATCCACATCCTTCGCCTCGTCCTTCATATAGATTGTGAAACCGATATTTTCCTTCACATATCCCGAAAGCGCATTGGCATAAAGCAACGTTAAACCCAGCAATCCGAGCATAAAAAGCACCAGCGAAATACTCACCACGGCCGTCACATTGCTCGACCAAATCTGTTTCTTATGTGCTTTTTCTTCTGGTGTTGCCATCTCCGATTGGGTCGGACGAAATTACACTTTTTGACCCGCGACCAATGGCCGTTTAACGCAATTTAGGTATTGAAGTATTTGGGCGCGTCCCACCATGCAAGTTTGGTTGAGCGAAGTCGAAACATGGCACGTGGTGGGTCGGGTTTTCCGCTGTATCTTTTTTCTGCCCTCATTTCGACTGCGCTCAATGAGGGCAGAAAAAAGGATGCCGCTGCAACCCCTCGCGCACTATCTAGCCGACATGGCGCGCCTTCAAAACAGCTTCAACGTCTTCTAACGACTTTCCTTTTGCCGTAAGCAGCACCAAGTAATGAAAAAGCAAATCTGCTGACTCATTTAAGAACAATTCATCGTTATCATCCTTTGCTTCAATCACGGTTTCAATGGCTTCTTCCCCTACTTTCTGAGCAATCTTGTTGATGCCTTTTTCGAATAAGGAAGTGGTGTAAGATTTGTCGCTCGGATTGGCTTTTCTATCTTCAATAATGCGCTGTAATTGATGTGCGAAACCGCTTGCATCAGCATCGCCAAAACACGTGTCTAATCCCTTGTGGCAGGTTGGGCCAACAGGTTCTGCTTGAATCAAAAGCGTGTCGTTGTCGCAATCAATCTGCATTGATTTCAGCAACAGAAAGTTGCCCGACTCTTCGCCTTTGGTCCACAGTCGTTGCTTGCTGCGCGAAAAGAAAGTCACCTTTCCATCAGCCTGCGTTTTTTCCAACGCCTCCGCATTCATATAACCCAACATAAGCACCGTTTTGGTGGCATAATGCTGAACAATAACGGGAACCAATCCATCGCCTTTGCTAAAATCTACGTTCATCTTACAGAAATTCCTTTTGTTCTTAATTCGTTTTTGAGTTGTGGTATCGGCACTTCGCCAAAGTGAAAAATACTGGCCGCTAAAGCCGCATCCACGCCTGTTTTTTCAAATACCTCCACAAAATGTTGCGCGTTTCCTGCTCCGCCAGATGCAATAATCGGAACGCTGGTTATTGCATCCAATGCTTTGAGCAATTCAATGGCAAAACCACCTTTCGTTCCGTCATGTTCCATGGAAGTGACGAGCAATTCGCCAGCGCCAAGTCGTTCAGCTTCTCGTGCCCAATCGAACACATCAAGTTCTGTGGCCGTTCTTCCGCCATGCGTAAATACACGCCATTTTCCATTCACCTTTCCAGCATCTATTGCCACCACCACGCATTGATTTCCAAATTCGTTGGCAAGTTCAGAAATGAGTTCGGGTCGTTTAACAGCCGATGAATTGATGCTCACTTTATCGGCACCAGCGGCCAACAATTTTTCTACATCGGCAACAGAGCTTATTCCTCCCCCAACGGTGAATGGAATATTGATTTCCACGGCAATATGACCAACCAATTCTGCAAACGTTTTTCGTCCTTCAACGGTAGCGGTAATGTCTAGAAAAACCAATTCATCTGCTCCTTGCTGAACGTAGATTTTGGCCAGTTCAATTGGGTCGCCAGCGTCTCTAATATCCACGAAATTGACGCCCTTTACGGTGCGACCATCTTTGATGTCGAGACAGGGAATGATACGCTTCTTTAGCAAGGATTTTAGATTTTAGAAGTACGATTGAAGATTTTAGATTGGGTTACTCGATTTAGGATTTAGAGTTGCCTGATGAGTTCAGTCGTTTTCTTACGGTGTTGATTGAGGCTACAATGATTGACAGCAATTCATTTGCTTCCTTTTGAAGACGAATGTTTATCTCCTTTTCAACATCCGTCAATTCATTTATGAGTTCGAGAAAAAACATGCTTTCATCGCATTCCTCTTCCACTATCTTCAATTTATTAAGGAAGTCCCTATCCGATTTTGCACGACAAGCCGCTCGATAATTGGCACCGACCGAACTCGAACATCTTACCAATTGCCGATGATAAGCCAAAAAGGTGTCATCCTTTGGCAATTTGTACAAATACTTGGCAGTATCTACAGAGAACTGCTTTGTTCTCTGCTTCAGGTCTCTTGCTTCCATGGTGCATAAATCTAAAATCGTACTTCTAAATTCTAAAATCTAAAATCGTACTTCTAAATTCTAAAATCTTCAATCGTACTTCTAAAATCGTCAATCCTTATTCTTCCTTCATAAATCGCTTTTCCGACAATAGCGGCATCACAACCAATGGCTTTTAACTCCTTTAAATCATCAATGGATGAAACACCTCCACTGGCAATCAATTTCAAGCCTTTGCTGGCAGACAAGATCTGTCGGTATAATTCGATTGATGGCCCTTGAAGCATTCCATCTTTTGCAATATCGGTGCATACCACATATTGAATTCCCTCTTGCTGATAATTGGAAATGAAGTCAATTACGTCCAAACCTGAATCATCCAACCAGCCATGTGTGGCAATTCGGTCATTTTTGGCATCGGCTCCAAGAATGATTTTCTCCGCTCCGAACTCAGAAATCCATTGAAGCACAGTTTCACGGTCATTTACTGCAATGCTGCCTGCTGTTATTTGTTTTGCTCCGCAATTGAAAACCGTTTTCACGTCTTCGGTAGTTCG
>JBDNJH010000021.1:0-6963 GCA_041687875.1 Flavobacteriales bacterium
CGATACTTCAAATATTGCAAACCCAACTTACCTTTTTGCCGATACAGGTGCCTATGCCGTAACCCTTATCGGTAATCCTGGTTATGCCTGTGCCGATACAACAATTGCCATCATTGAGGTGTATGAAGAAATCATAGTGGAGATTACAAGCAGCGGTAATCCGTGTGCAGATGTCAACAATTTTACATTTGAAGCCAACGGACAATTTGGCGGTGGAGCAACATTTCTGTGGGAATTTTCCAATGCAACGCCAGCCACTTCAACCAACAGAAACCCCATTGGAATCGTCTTCGATTCTCTTGGTGTTTATACCGTTACGGTAACTGTAACAGAAAATAGTTGTTCTAGTCAAACTACCTCAACCATCGAAACCTTGCAACGCCCTCAGGCCTTTTTTCAGTTAGATGCGTTAATTGGTTGTGCCCCAATGGGCGTGCTACTGATTGATGGTTCTTCGTCTGCCACCGATTATGAAATGTTTTGGGACTTGGGAGATGGAAGCACTGGAACAGGAGACCGCATTCTACACCAATACACCACTACTGGCACCTTCGATGTTTTGCTCACCATTTGGACGGAAGATGGTTGTATTGATACCTCGACCTACATCTTACAGCAAATTGTAGAAACATTCCCCATTCCGGATGGAGAACTTTCTGTGGATACAAACTTCCAATTCATCTATGAGCCTATCTTTAAATTTGAAGGAACTTCTACAGATGCCGTGGAGTGTTCCCTTTCTACAGGTGATGGAACCGTTTTTTCTGGAACCGTGCCGATGTGTTCTTACGAGTACACATATTTGGATACAGGTGATTATGCGGCAGTTATGACATTTACCGATGCCAACGGATGCCAAACGATGGACACCGTATTTCTGCGGGTAGAACCAGAAATTCGATTTTACATTCCCAATGCATTTACCCCAAATGGCGATAGGATTAATGATACTTGGGGGCCAAAAGCCTTTGGTTTTCGCGAATACGAGATTTGGGTCTACGATAGGTGGGGCAAACAGATGTTCCATTCTACAAATCCTTTTGAGAAATGGGATGGAACGGTTAACAACCAAGGCAACCACGAACCGGTATTGGCCGTCTACTCCTATCGAATATCGGCTATTGCCATTAGAGACTTAATAATCAACGAATCTGGTCACGTAACCATTCTTAAATAGCCATACAGCCTAGGTTTTGGTTAAGTTTGTAGCCCCGAAAAAACAATCTGTGAGAAACATACTGTTAATCGTCTTCATTATTTGCTTTTCTGTTTATTCTGAGAAGTCGGTGGCGCAGATGGCTGTTACAACGGGGCAAACCGCGCAGCAACTTGCTGAAGTAATAGCAGGAAACGGTGTTTTGGTAAGCAACGCATCCATTACTGGATCGCCATTAGCCATTGGCGCATTTACAACCGGTGCAAATGCAACAGGATTGAACGTGCCGTCTGGTGTTGTGTTCGGAACGGGCGAAGTGACTGATTTCTCTCAGAACCAGATTACCTTTTCAACCACCGCACTCGGAACCACAGGCAACACATATTTGGAAAATTTGGCCGGAATCACCTCCTACGATGCGCTAACCCTTGAATTTGACTTCGTTCCTAATGCCGATTGGGTTTCGTTCGATTACGTTTTCGGTTCTGAGGAGCATCCAAGCTTTTCATGCAACCCTACATTTAATGACATTTTTGCTATTACCGTTCAGGGAGTTTCTGTGCCGCTGGCCGAAACCTTGATTACACTGGTTCCAGGAACAACAACCCCAGTTTCTATCGGAACGGTAAACAATCAAGGTTGCGGAAACGCGACTTACTTCGTTGACAATACAGTGCAAAACAGTCAGTATGTTGTTTTTGGTGGATTCACTACTGTTCTGCGAGCTGAAATGGCCGTTATCTGTGGAGAAACATACCACCTCAGAATGATGATTTCCGATGGTGGAGATGCCACCTACGATACGGGCTGTTTTGTAAAGGAGAACAGCTTGACCACCGGAAGTGTGATTGTTGAGACTGCCACTGCCGCTGCGGATTCTACTGCTTATGAAGGCTGCAACGATGCCACGGTTACATTGACGTTGAACGGACCTGCCCTCACCCAGAATTTTCCAGTTCCTATTTGGATTTCGGGTTCTACAGCCGATTGGGGAATTGATTATGATCCCATCCCACAGTTGAACCAAGCGGATAGTACCGTTACCATTCCAGCCGGACAGAACTCGGTTTCGTTTGTCATTTCACCAATAAACGATAACGTTGCTGAAGGACTTGAATATGTTGAATTCATCGTCATTACATCCACGTGTGGGTTGACGGACACGTTCCGAATCTACATCAACGACCTATTGCCAATTACTACAATCACGAGCAACGATACCACCATTTGTACCGGAAATGCCAACGTTTGGTGCGAAGCAAGTGGAGGTGGAGGTGTATATACCTACACATGGGACAACAACTTTGGCGTGGCTGATACGATTTATCCAACTCCAACTGCCACCACAGTTTACAACGTTTCTGTTTCTGACAATTGCGGTTCAACGCCTGTTACAGATTTCGTAACTGTTACTGTTGATGGCGGCCCCACACCATCTGCTGGTAATGATGTTTCCGTGTGCATCGGTGGGAGTGTGCTTCTCAACGCATCTTCCAACGCTCCAAATAGTACGTTCTCTTGGGATCCACCAACCAATCTTTCTGCCATAAATATTGCTAATCCAATGTGCACACCACAGACGGCAATGGAATACATTGTAACCGTTACGCGGGCGGATGGTTGTTCGAATGAGGACACGGTTCTTGTTACCATTACACCACCGCCAACCTCTGATTTTAATCTGCCAGCATTTGGTTGTGCTGGCACACCGCTTTTGGTTAATTATACGGGCAATGCGAATGCAGCGGCTCAATATCAATGGAGTTTTGACACAGGAATCATTACCAATGGAAACGGTATTGGTCCGCTGGCTGTTTACTGGGCAACTCCGGGAATTTATGATGTGGATTTGACTGTGGCTTGGAATGGTTGTGTTTCTACCAATTCTACCTCTCAAATTGAGATTTTGGGTGCGCCACCCGTTGATGCAGGTGCTGATATTTCGTTCTGCTCTGGAGGTTCGGACCCAATTGGTTCTACTCCGGTTGGAGGCATCACGTATTTGTGGAGTCCGATAAATGGAGTTGCCAATCCAGCTGCAAGCCAAACCACTGTTCAGCTAACCAATCTTGGTCATATCACTCAGACCATAAATTATGTGCTAACCGCAACAGAGCAAGGCTGTAAGAGCCGCGATACCATGCAAGTCACGGTCTTTGCTAAGCCTACGGCTGAGTTTGCGATTCCTGCTGGTAAGTGTTTCCCCGTAAATTCATTCAACCTTTTGGCCGAAGGATATTTTGGCCCTAACGCCACATTTGCTTGGAATTTTGGTACTGTTGGATTTCCCGCAAGTTCTACCATCAAACAACCGCAAGGCGTAATTTTCAATGCACCGGGGCTGCAACCAGTAACGCTCACCATTACCGATAACGGATGCGTTAGCGAGCCATTCATAGGAACAATCAACGTGTTTCACATGCCAGATGCGCAGTTTACCGCTGATGTTGTTGATGGCTGTGAACCACTCATAGTCACGTTCGAGGATCAATCTTTCAACGGAAACAGTACGCTCTATCGCACGTGGAATTTGGGGAATGGTGTTTCTTCAACCCAAAGCGATCCGGGTAACACCTACGAGCATGGTGTGTACAACATCCGTTTGGATGTAGTAACTGCCCAAGGTTGTGCCGATTTCATGGTGCAAAATGCCATGATTGAGTCTTACTACAAGCCGAAAGCGCTATTCAGTTTGAGCTCGCAGCAATTAGATATTATTGATCCAATTGTGATTGTGACCAATCTCTGCGACAGTGCGGCAAGTAGCGAATTCACCTTCCATCCGTTCGAAGATCAGGTGGTGGCCATGCAAACGTCTTACACCTATCCCGATACAGGAAGGTATTCCATCTCCCAAATTGTAACCACGCAGCACGGTTGTATGGATACCATCTCAGGAACATTGGAGGTCAATCCGCATTACACGTTGTATATACCGGGCGCTTTCACTCCTAATAATGATGACCTGAATGAGGTTTGGGTGCCGCAGGGCGAAAGCATTGCCGAATTCAATATGACCATCTACAACCGTTGGGATATGGAGATTTTCTATTCTGGAAGTCTGGATTTGGGTTGGGATGGAACCTTCAATGGAACCCAAGTTCAGCAAGGCGTTTACATCTACCACATCGAAGTGGCCGATATTCTTGGCGTGCCACACATCTATCGCGGCACGTTTACGCTGATGCGTTAGTTCTTAGGAACGGAAAATCGCAAGGTATTCGCGCAGAACGAGACCTTTTCGCAAAAGCCTCGTTATTTTAAGTTGATAAGGGAACTGGTCACTTGGGATGAAGAACGAAAGCCTACTAAAAGGTTGAGTACCCTGAGAGAATGAACCATTGTGCATCTAATGCGATAATCCCCAGAAATATCATGAAATCTCAGTTTTGTAGAAAGACCGCTCAACCTCAATAATATGGCAGAAAAGAATGCAGAGATCTTGATACCGCAGGAAGTCCTGATGAGCAAGATTCACGAGATACGAGGACAGAAAGTGATGTTGGATTAAGATTTGGCGGAGCTCTATAAAGTGGAGACCAAGCAACTGAAAAGACAGGTCAGAAGAAATAGTGATCGGTTTCCTGAAGATTTCATGTTCGAGTTGAACACGGAGGAACTCGAGATCTTGAGGAGCCAATTTGGCACCTCCGATGGCGCGCCTTTAACTTTTTGCGTAACGCGCGCCCATGAAGCCTGAGCCTAACTCAACATTCCCTCACAAATAAAACGCCCCCATCAACTTCTCCAAATAATCAGCCCATCCCCAATTTGGGCCGTCCCACATGCCGTGGTAGAAATCAGACATTCTGATGTTTACGAAAATGGCCACGATGGCAAAAATTGCCAGTCCAATCTGTAGCCATTCAGGGGAAGTTCGGAGCCTTTTGATTGCAAACGCAGCAGGAACCGCCAACAACGGTAGGAAATCTACAAAGCAACGGTGACCGTACGCCCCACCGAACCACCACGCCCACCAACTGCCAAAAACGTAGGTGGCAAGCGTAAGCAAGATGGCGGGAAGTGCCCAACCTGTTGCTTTCTCTTTTAGCATAACCCCAATTCCTACTAAACCCAGAGCGGCCAAGGGCGAATAAACCAGCCAGCCGTTCTGCGGACTGAGCAGCACGTGCAGCATCTTGGGTCGGTTCCAATAAATGAAACCCTCGTCTCCGTACGAATAGAACACGAAATCTCCGGTGATGTGTTTCCAATAGGCGAGTTGCGGGGCAAAAAGCACAAGCAGCGCAACGGTAAACGCGATCCACCATCGGAGGTCGGTGATGAAGGCCCACGTTCGTTTCGGTATGTCAGACAGCGTGGCGTCCCACAGCATCGGAATAAGAAGGACGATGGCATTTGTTGGGCGAATGAGGATGATTAGAGCCAAGGGCACGGCTGTGAGTAGATTCCATTTCAAACTTGGTGATTCTGACCTTCTGTGCGAAGCGTAAAGCAGCACCGAAAAGAGAAAAAACGAATACACGTGCGACATTCCCGCTTCGCGGAAGGTGTAGTAGAACAGGTTGGTGCCGAGCAGGATGCCGAGCGGAATCAGCCACGTGATGGTCTTCCCGAATTGGAGTTCGGTCAGCAGCCGCGAAAGCAACCAAAGTCCGATGAGCATATACGAAATGGCGGCCAGCAAGATGCTCCAGATGTAAGGCAGCGAACGGCCATCGCGTTCGAATCCGAACAGCGGAGCCACGGCATGTGCCACCAAAAAGAATGGGCTTTCGAGCAGCGCCACGCCATAAGTGTATTTGGTAAAAGTGCGCGGGCCGTTCTCGGTTTCATAAATGCCGCAGCCGTTGATGAATGGTACGTTTTCAAATCCACCATGAATAAAAACAGCCGGCAGGTAGATGTAATATCCCTCCTGATCGGACCAGATTACACCGTTTATCTTCTTTCCCGAATGGAAATAGTTGGTCACAAAAATGCAGGCGATAAACACCAACACCCACTTAAGTAGTTTTACATTGAACCGCTTACTCATCCTTCGCAATCGGAATGTTGTTCATGAAGATCCGGTCGCCTTCGCGGTGATAAATGTCTTCTCCAGATTTCCGCAATTGCATGCGACTAATTACTCCATACCGTGATTGGATTTTGTATTCGTGACGTTTCCCAGATTCGGCCTTCAGCGTATCTGAAACAAACAACCAACCATCAAGCAGGTTAGCATTATTGCCAATGCCACTGCTAATGATGCGCTCTCCATCAACGGTATAAGAACGGGTAGGAATAAGCTCAGCATCTGGGTCTACCAGCACCCAATAACTGAGAATTTGGTCGTGAGAATCGTTGAAAACGGTGTCTAAGAAATGATTTCCCTTACTCATAGAGAAACCGGATTCGCCCCAAAGGGTTGAGGTGCTATTTTCAAATTCAACAGGATTGGAATAAGAACCATTCGCAGCAACAACCACCGAATCAGGTACGACTCGGAACGGTTCGTAAATAGCTTTGATGGTCGGAATGGAGATAGAATACAGCCGATACGCATCATTCCTAAAAATCTCCTGTGCGTTTGCAATTAATCGGTGTTCTTCTTCCGAAAGTGCTTCATTCGAACACAGGAGAAGCAACTTTTTGTTCGGATTCATCTCATCCAAAATCGGCCGTGGGAATAAAGAATGACTCACGAGTTGCGCACTTTTCTCCGTCACACTCAAGGACGTCCGCGACATGGCGCCACCAACTATCGGCAATCCCGAAGAGAACGAACCTTTCATGGAATGCAGCATACTGATGGGGCCGCTTTCGAGCCCGATTTTCTCCGAACCAACAAGCATGAACGGCAG
>JBDNJH010000158.1:0-7975 GCA_041687875.1 Flavobacteriales bacterium
GTACAAACGCCAGTGCCGAGTCTTTCAACTCAAAAATAAAGCTCTTTAGGGCTAACCTTAGAGGGGTTACTGATACTACTTTCTTCCTTTTTCGCTTGGCTAAACTTTTCGCCTAGTCCCCCTATTAATTAATGTGAGCCTATTAAGGCTATTGCAAAGGAATCCTTATTCTAAAGAATACATGTTTTAGCCACAGATGCACTGATTATCACAGATTAACACGGATTCAAATAGAATGATGTTGCTTTAGGGTTTTGACTCGAACAAATAGATGTCAAAAATCTCATGGTGATGATAAGATGCGGTCTCGTTCATTTCGGCACGCAGCGTTTCAAGAATGCCATTGTTGGGATAGACGAATTCCGAGGCAGCATCTAGGTAAATAATGCGCTGCACATTCGTATTCAGCGATTCCTTGTCGTTGATGGCGAAAACCCCGTTGGCACGCATGGCGCTATCGAGCGCGGCCATTGGTTCTTCCCTACCCTTCAGTCTAAACCAATCGCGGTTATAGTGATGGGCAAATGCGAGGTTAAAATGGCTTGGTGCGATGTAGACATCGGTTTGGGAATCCTTCAACTGTGAGATTTGCTGCACGGTTGCCGCAATCTCTCTGTCGTTGGATGGGTTGACATCAGTGGTAACGATAGATGCAATAACAAGCAGCAGTCCGCCCAACCACTGAAACTTGAATCCGCTCCAAAGCTCGTCCACCACCCAAGCAACGGCCAAGAACAACGGTACAGAAGTGAAGAGAATGTAGCGGTCGATAAACATCGGCAGGTAGAACTTGGAAACGAGGAACATGGCCAAATAGGGAACGATAAACCAGAGTATGACGGTCATTCCATATTTGTTTGTAATCGCTTTTCGAATGATGAGGCGCAATTCGTCCTTCCAATTCATGGCAATGCCTGCTAGCGCAATCAGAAGTACCATAACCGTTGTAACCCTACTGTTCAGCAGCAGATTGATGCTTCCATAGATTTCGCCCCAACCGGGAGGCTGGACCCACGTACCGGCTCCGCTTACTTTTCCTAAGCGTTCGATAAATACCATCAGCATGGGAGAATAAGCCAAGAGACTTAACGCGAGCATGGCAATCAGAAAC
Source organism: Flavobacteriales bacterium (assembly GCA_041687875.1). Lineage (GTDB taxonomy): Bacteria > Bacteroidota > Bacteroidia > UBA10329 > UBA10329 > UBA10329. The sequence continues at coordinate 1,112 of JBDNJH010000158.1, forward strand.
TTCCACTGGCGAGCAGGAAGGAAAAGCAATGCGGCAATTACTTGCGCCAGCAAGACATAGAATGAAAGATAATGCGCGTACAAAAGGATTGCGTTTCCGACAGCCAACCCAAACCACCAGCGTTTGAGAAGCGGCTCTTTCAGCGCAGCGAGAAAGAAATAAAGCACCCATGCAAAAGCCAGCATAAACAGCGAATAGACACGTACCTCGTGTGCAAACCGAATGTTGTAGATGCTGAAGATGAACAGCAATGATGCAGATAGGGCCACTCTTCGATTCAGGAAGCGGTCTCCAATTAGAAAGACGGGAATCACGGTCAATGTGCTGAGAAGCGTTGGAAACAGCCTCAGAAGGAAATCGGAATCACCTATCCACAGCATGTAGTAATGAAGGAGAATCTCGAACAGCGGAGGGTTGTTTCCTGTATTGAGAAATGCAACAATCTCTGAAACCGAAAACTGCGCCATGAAAATGGAGAAGGGCTCATCTCCTGCAATATCTGTGCTGGCAATGTGAAGCAGCCTGATGCATGAGGCTATAATGAATAACCCACTAATTAGCACGGAAGATGGAATGCGTTCCAAAAATTTCACGCTGCCAATATCCTTAAAATAACGCGAGGTGGATATTTGTGCCTCCGCTATGGGTTCTACCATAATCTAATCAAGCTACTCGAACAATTTAAACCAAACATATTAGGTGGATTACGAAACACTAGCTAGGGCAGGTGAGGAAAAAGGAGAAAAGAAAAATGTTTGAAACGCATGTTTGGGAGAATCTCTTGCCGTTGCGGCATATCCCTACATTTGCACCAGTGAAAAGAAAAATCATCATATCGATATTCTTGGGTGTGTTTGCGCTGATGCTTTCGCATCTGTTGATACCGCACCATCATCATTCAGACCATACGGACGCAACGTTGATGGAAAAACATGATGGGGATGGGGATCATCCTGATCATCATCACCATACAATCGATACATTTTTCTCTTTGCTTCAATTCGTAGATGAGGTTTCTCCTCATTTTGTAGTTACACAATTTGAGAATCATTCTTCTGCTGCCATTGTAGCTGCATTGCTGCTGTGGAGTTTGGAAGAGGAAAACCAAGCGGGCGCTATTGAGATGCCCGATATTCCTTGGCGTAGGGTTTCCTTGCCTGCTGCGCATAGTTTGCGCGGCCCGCCTTTGGCGTAATAACAGATCATCCTGATTGATTTTTCCGTTGAAGCCTTGCTTCGATGGAATGCTGGTTATTACTCATTCAATACTTCATCAACATGAAAAAGCATTTATTGCCGCTGGCGATATTGGCTATCGCTTTGGGCGGTTGCCTCAATAAACACACGCACGAACACGAAGCCGAAGAAAGCGGACTTGAGCCGTTGGCTTACACATTATACACCGAAAAAACGGAACTCTTTGTAGAGTTTAAACCGTTGATTGTAGGAGAGGAAAGCCGCTTTGCTGCACACTTCACACATTTGGGAAAAGTCTTCACTCCATTTACCGAAGGCACGATAACTCTTACGCTGGAAGTGAGTGGAAAGAAAACCACCATCACGGCAAACGAACCGCAGGTTGCGGGTATTTTCCGTTTGGCATTGACACCAGAACAGGCGGGTGAAGCAAAATTGACCTTTGATATAAAGGCCAAGGATTATACCGAACAAATCATCATTAATGGTTTGAAGGTTTATGCGGATGAGGCAGTAGCCTTAGCCGATGCTTCTGAAGGTGCTGCGGATGCCGAGATAACCTATTTAAAGGAACAAGCTTGGAAGGTTGAATTTGCGAACGAGGCCGTTATCAGAAAAACGTTCCATGATGTACTGAAAACGAGTGGTGAGATTTTGTCTGCCCCTGGGGATGAGGTGATTATTGCCGCTAAGTCGCGTGGTATTGTGCTATACAATGGAAGCACATCCATTGTGGGTTCAAAGATCTCTGAGGGCACGCAATTGTTTGTGATCTCTAGCGGAGACATGGCTTCTGGAAATATGGAAGCCGAGTATCAGGAAGCCAAGAACAATCTTGAAAAGGCAAAAGCCGACCATGAAAGGAACACAGCCTTATATGAGAAGGAAGTGATTGCTATAAAGGAGTTTCAGGCAACGAAAGTGGTATTTGAGAATGCGAAAACCGTGTTTGACATGATGGCGCGGAATTATACCAAGGGCGGCCAGCAATTGAAAGCCCCGATGAGTGGCTATTTGAAGCACGTATATGTTTCGGAGGGCCAGTTTGTGGAAGCGGGTACGCCATTGGCTACCATTTCTAAGAATGAGAAATTGATTCTTCAGGCCTATGTCTCGCAAGGGGATTTTGGCAAGTTGCCGAATATCAATAAGGCACATTTTAAAAGTCCGATGAACAAGGACATGAAAAGCACCGAAGACCTGAATGGTTGTGTGCTTTCGTATGGCAAAAGTGCTACGGATGGTTCTCCTTTCATCCCTATCAACTTTGAAATAGCGAACCGAGGCGAACTGGTTTCTGGTTCGATGGTTGAGGTCTATTTGATTTCGGGCGAAATACCTAATGCATTGGTTATACCACGAAGTGCGTTGATGGAACAGCAGGGTAAATTGTATGTCTATGTTCAATCAAGTGGAGAAGGATTTGATCGGAAAGAAGTCACGCTTGGTGCTGATGATGGCATGGATATACAGGTTCTTTCAGGATTGAAGGAAGGCGAGCGCGTGGTTACCAAAGGCGCGTATCAGATTAAACTGGCAAGTGCAAGCGGTGCGATTCCAGCACATGGTCACGAACATTAGGAATGTTGAATTATGAATTTTAAATGTTGAGTTGCAATGAAAAAAGAGAATGTAATTCAGAGTAAATCGTTTGAGTTTGCGCTTGAAGTGATTGAAATATATAAGCAATTGGTGGCTCAGAAAGAGTTCGTTCTGTCAAAACAATTACTCAGAAGCGGAACAAGCATTGGTGCGAATGTGGAAGAAGCAACTGCGGCCATCTCAAAACGAGATTTCGTAGCTAAGATGTCCATTTCATCCAAAGAGGCTCGCGAAACACGCTATTGGTTGCGTTTGCTACAGAAGAGCAATCTGGTGGAACTCAACCTTGAGCCAGCACTTAATAATGTCGAACAAATCATCAACATTCTGACGGCCATCGTAAAAACAGGTCAAGAGAATTTGAAAGGATAGAAATGTTGAGTTGTAAATTTTAAATGTTGAATTGAAATGAAAAAAGAAAATATAGTTCGGGAAAGGTTGATGGTATTGAATGAGCCCCATTCAACATTTATAATTCAACATTCAAAATTCCCGTCATGTTAAACAGAATTGTAGCGTTCTCATTAGAGAACAGGTTGCTTGTAATAGCAGCTATCGTATTAATGTCATTGTTTGGGGGCTACGTCACCACACAAATGGACATAGATGTCTTTCCCGACCTCACAGCACCAACAGTAGTTGTGCTTACGGAGGCACACGGAATGGCACCCGAAGAAGTAGAGAAATTGGTCACGTTTCAGATTGAAACAGCGGTAAATGGTGCGACCAATGTGCGGAGGGTGAGAAGTTCTTCTTCCGCAGGTATTTCCATTGTTTGGGTTGAATTTGAATGGAACACAGATATATTCCGAGCACGACAGATTGTGAACGAACGGATTGCGGCCTTATCGGCAAGCTTGCCCGCAGGGGTTGGCGAACCAACGATGGCACCGCAGAGTTCCATCATGGGCGAAATCATGCTGATAAGTTTGACGGCCAATCCCGAAAAGAACGGGACAGGTAGCTCCAGTCAGATGGACCTAAGAACCATTGCCGATTGGACAATTAGGCCAAGGCTACTTGCAACAGGAGGCGTTGCTCAGGTGATTGTGATCGGTGGCGAATACAAGCAATATCAGATACTCGTTTCGCCAGATAGACTCAAGTTCTACGGCATTACGCTTGCAGAAATGTTGACTTCGTGCAAGGAAGCTACTGGCAATGCTTCGGGCGGTTTTATGAACGAATATGGGAATGAATACATCATAAAAGCGGTTGGCCGCACCACGGATATTGAGGAAATAGGACGCTCATTGGTGAAGATGGTGGACGAAAAACCTGTACGTATTTCGGATGTAGCTGAAGTGAAGATCGGTTCTGCTATTAAGATCGGGGATGGCTCTATGAACGGCAAACCAGCGGTGATCATGACCGTGATGAAACAACCAAGCACCAATACCCTCAACCTGACCGAACAGATAGATGCGGGAATAGCCGATATGGAAAAGACGCTTCCAAACGATGTGCACATCAATACCAAGGTTTTTAGGCAAGCTGATTTCATTGATGCTTCGGTAAATAACGTTCAGAAAACCCTGCTTGAAGGTTCGATTTTCGTTATCATCATTCTGTTCCTTTTCTTGATGAATTGGAAAGCAACGGTCATCTCCTTGCTGGCAATCCCCATATCGCTTATCGCATCCATTCTTGCTCTCGATTGGCTTGGTTTCACCATCAACACCATGAGTTTGGGCGGAATGGCAATTGCCATCGGTTCGTTGGTGGATGATGCCATTATTGATGTTGAGAATGTCTACAAAAGGCTGAAACAGAACGCGGCAAAACCCACAGAAGAAAGAGACCCGATGTTGAAGGTTGTCTATGATGCTTCGGTTGAAATTCGGTCGAGTATCATCAACGCCACCTTTATCATTATCGTAGCGTTTTTACCTTTGTTTTTCCTAACGGGAATGGAAGGAAGACTTCTTGCACCATTGGGCATTTCCTTCATTGTATCGTTGCTGGCCTCGCTTGTTGTAGCCATGACTTTAACCCCAGTTTTGTGCAGCTATTTGCTTGCCAACGAGAAATCGCTTGCCAAGAAAGAAGGAGAAAGTTGGTTGGTTCAAAAGCTGCAATCGCTTTACGAGCGTTCGCTTGCAACAGTCATTCGGTGGAAAGGAACCGTGCTTGGAGTCTCTGTTGTCCTTCTGATTATAACCTTAGGATTGATGAGCCAATTGGGACGGAGTTTCCTTCCAGAATTCAACGAGGGTTCGTTGGTTATCAGCTCAGTCACGCTTCCAGGTATCTCATTGGAAGAGAGCAACAAGATTGGAACGGCAGTGGAAGAAGCGCTTCTTTCTGTTCCTGAAATAAGGATGACCACGAGAAGAACAGGTAGAGCAGAATTGGACGAACACGCACAAGGCGTGAATGCAGCTGAAATTGATGCTCCATTTACAATTGGTGAAAGAAGCAGAGAAGAATTCTTGGAAGATGTGCGCGATAAACTGAAAGGAATTGGAGGGGCGATGATTACCATCGGCCAGCCTATTTCACACAGGATTGACCACATGCTTTCTGGCACGCGTGCCAATATTGCCATCAAGCTTTTTGGCACAGACCTCAACCAAATGTTCAGCCTTGCAAACAAGATAAAGGGCGAAATAGAAGGGATTGAAGGCCTAGTTGATATTAGCGTGGAACAGCAGGTAGAAATCCCTCAGATTCAGATCAAAGCGAAGCGGAACATGCTGAACCATTATGGCATTTCTATAGCTGAACTGAATGAGTTTGTGGATGTGGCTTTTGCTGGAGAAAAGGTGTCGGATGTGTATGAAGATGCCAAGACCTTTGACCTCATACTTCGATTTGACGATGCACACCGTGGCAGCATTGAGAGCATCAAAAATGCGCTCATCGACACGCACAAAGGCGAAAAAATACCATTGAGTATGGTAGCTGATGTGATCAGCACCTCTGGCCCGAATACCATCAACCGTGAGAATGTGCAACGGAAGATTGTGGTGTCTGCAAACGTGGCAGGACGAGATCAACGAAGCGCGGTGCAGGAAATTCAGGAAGCAATTCAGGCCAATGTTGAATTGCCAGAGGATTACCGTATCGAATATGGCGGTCAGTTTGAGGCTGAACAAGAAGCATCGAAAACGCTGTTGTTGACTTCCTGTTTTGCCCTTCTCATCATTTTCATGTTGCTATTTCAAGAGTTCAAGGACTTAAAAATTTCAGCCATTATTCTCATCAATCTTCCGTTGGCGTTGATAGGCGGAGTTCTCACGGTCTGGTTTACCAGTGGTATTCTGAGCATTCCGAGTATCATCGGATTCATCACTCTTTTCGGAATTGCAACACGGAATGGTATTCTTCTGGTTTCGAGATACAATGCTCTAATCGCTGAGAAAATGACTGCAATGGAAGCTGTGATGGTGGGGTCAGTTGATAGACTTAGTCCGATACTCATGACCGCATTGACGGCTGGTTTTGCACTGATACCACTCGCCATAGCGGGCGACCTGCCAGGAAATGAAATCCAAAGCCCGATGGCGAAAGTCATCTTGGGCGGCTTGCTCACATCAACATTAATGAACATCTACGTGATACCGCTGGTGTATCTGTGGACTTATCGAAAAACGAATTAAAATGAAGTATCTATTCAACATAATCATGCTGCTGATATTCAGTTTTGCAGGGCCATCTGTCTTTGCACAATCTGAGTTACGAAAAGTACTTGATGAGATTGGGACGAACAATCCGAGCCTCAATTCAGGACAATACTACATGGAAGCCAAGCAATTCTTTTGGAAGAAAATGCTCCATATAACTCGTGTCCATCGGCTCTTATTTCTGCCTCCGAAACTAATCACTCCCCGTAATAAATACGCTGACCCTTTCTTTTGTTGCTGAACAAACTCGTTATTTCAGCCAAAATGTTTTGCCCATATCGCATGGCTTAATAATTAAATAGGGTTACCCCTTTAAATCGCAGACCGTAGATAGGTTACGGTTTGGCATTGGATGTTTGTAAAAAAAACAAACATCATGAAGATAAATAAAGGACTTACGCGTGAGGAATTCAGGGATCATTTCGGCACTCCGGACCAA
>JBDNJH010000159.1:0-9570 GCA_041687875.1 Flavobacteriales bacterium
ATGGTGCAACAGGTCCACAAGGATCTCAAGGATTAGCAGGTGCTGATGGAGTTGATGGCGCAACAGGTGCGCAAGGACTTCAAGGAGTAGCGGGTGCTGATGGAGCCGATGGCGCAACAGGTGCGCAAGGAATTCAAGGAGTAGCGGGTGCTGATGGATCCGATGGTGCAACTGGTCCACAGGGTCTTCAAGGAATAGCTGGTGCTGATGGAGCCGATGGCGCAATAGGACCACAAGGATTTCAAGGCGTAGCTGGTGCTGACGGAGCCGATGGCGCGACAGGTCCACAAGGACCTCAAGGAGTGTCAGGATCGGCCGGGCCGATAGGTCCACAGGGATCTCAGGGTCCACAAGGTGCGCAGGGGCTTCAAGGTCCTGCTGGACCAGCCGGATCCGCAGGTGCGGTGGGAGCTCAGGGTCCTCAAGGCCCCGCAGGCACAAATGGTGCTCCCGGAGCACAGGGACCACAAGGAGCAGTAGGAAGCCAAGGGCTCCAAGGGACACCTGGAACTCAAGGGCCTGCCGGGCCTCAAGGAGTGCCTGGAACCACGGGTACGACCGGTCAAGGTATCAGCTATGTATCATCAGCCTCTGAAGTTCAGATTATTGGATTGAACGATGGTTCTTTCAGTACCTCTGCGGCTGCAGGTTATTCGCCCGGTGCATTTCAAGATGTGAACGCCATGTCCATTTCCCGAACAACTACAGCTGGAAGTTCACTCTTGGTCTCGTTCAGTGGTCACGTAGAAGTTGACGACAATACTTATTACGGGCCCGACCTGGTTTATTTCAGGATTCTGAGGGATGGTTCAGAGATAGGAAGAACGGCTGTTCATACAAATGATTCGGATTGGTATTTCACTAATTCGAACGTATCAATCGTGGTCAGAGACGTTCCTTCTGCCGGTGGTCATATATACTCTGTCCAATGTTGGATCGCAAATACCTGGACAGCTGGAACCGAGTCCATATTTATGAAAGAGAGATATTTGACGGTTACTGAGATCCGACCTTAATTAAAACTGTTATATAAGACACATACCATGAAATCAATACTATCATTAATACTTGGAACTTTCCTCTTGGGATTTATTTCAAACGAGAGTTTAGGTCAGGGACAGGAAACAAAAATCACGCGGAATTATAACTTTGAAGTCGGAGACATTCTTAGTTCATCCACCGGAACAATTACCGGTGAATTGAGGAAAGCAGAATCTGGAGATGACGAGATTGTTGGAGTGTTCATGGGTTTGAACTCCAACCTTAGGAGTGATGTGGTCAGAAGTGAAGGTGTGGTGGAGGTCAATGTTCCTAGCAAGGATGGAGATATAAAAAGAGGAGACCTGCTTGCGGTGGTCGGAGACGGACATGCTGGAAAAATGAATGGAGACGGAATGTCAATTGGAATCGCACTCTCTGAGCCTGTTAACGGTAAGGTCAAGGTAAGATTGGATATTGCATTCATTGCATCCAAATAGAAAAGTAGTTTCAACTGTTTGATTGGCACTTTAAAACGTAAAGCATGAAGAAGTATGTAAATAAGATCGGTTTGGTTGCAGTGGCCATAGGGCTGCTCAATGTCCATTTATCCATGGCCCAATTCGTAGTGCACAACAATGGTGCGAATGTGGCAGTTACATCTGGTTGTATTGTCACAATTGTAACGGGTGACCTCGACAATGACGCAGGTACAATTGATAATGCTGGTCGTATTACGGTGCAGGGAAACTTGACCAATGGCGATGTCCTCACAGGAGCTGGTAGTTCCATTGGAATTTTCAACGTTTCGGGAAATTGGGAGAACAATGCTGTTTTTTCTGCAGATCAAAGTCTAGTTAACCTGAATGGTGCAAACCAGTTGGTAACAGGTTCTGTGGCAAGCAGTTTTCACAATCTTAATTTGCTTGGTACAGGAATTAAAACGCTAGGAATTGATGCTGAAGTACAAGGCATATTGCAATTAAATAACCTTCAATTTGCTACTGCCACTAATACGCTTCGAGTTCTTAACACTTCATCAACTGCCATTACCGAAAATGGAGGTTTTGTAAGTAGCCTAGGCACTGGCCGTCTTTCTTGGGCAATGAATAGCACCAACACGTACGTTTTTCCTTTGGGTAGTAGTGTTGGAACCTTGCGCATTCGACCATTGTCGATTGCACCATCTTCTGCATCACTCAATACATTTGCTGCCAGAATGGCCAATGTGAATGCAACTACAGAAGGATTCGATGTAAATCAAACTGCTCCTGAGTTGTGTTTTGTAAATAATCAATTCTACCACCAAATAGACCACGTTTCTGGTGCTGATGCTGCTAACGTAACTCAATATTTTGTACCTGCAAACGATGGCAACTGGGCAAATGGAGCACATTGGCAAGGTACTCCGCAATGGGAGGATATGGGAAGCGAAGTGGCCGGAACTAGCGGTGGTTACAGCACCATCACCAATTCAGGTTGGACAGATTTTAATCAACCAGCATTTGCATTGGCAAACGCATTGCCTGATGTAAGTATTGCGGCTGTTTCGCCATTGTGCGCATCAAGTTCTCCTGTTTCTCTTCAGGCATCTCCTTCGGGGGGCTCGTTTTTTGGGCCAGGCGTTAGTAATGGTGTATTCGTGCCTGCTTCTGCTGGTGCTGGTTTGCACACGGTGTCTTATGTTTATCAGGATGGTTTCGGTTGCGAGAATTCTGCCGATATTCAAATAGAGGTGAATCAAGCTCCTGTGCTTACAATAACAAGCAGCAACAACGGTTCGCTTCAGCTTTGCGCTGGACAAACGCTTACACTCACGGCTTCTTCAGGATTCACCAATTATCAATGGAACAATTCTCAGCAGACACCAAGTATCGCTGTAAATTCAAGTGGTCAATACTCAGTTATCGGTACGGCAGCTAACGGATGTCAGGGTTCTTCAGCTATTGCGAACGTAACCGTTCAGCCTTCGCCAACACCTAGTATTACATCCAATGGTCCGATTGCCTTCTGCGAAGGGCAAAGTGTTACGTTATCAACGGCAACTGGGCAAGGAAGTTATTTGTGGAGCGGAACAGGCGGTACTACTGCAAGCACGCTCATTCTTCAATCAGGTACATATTCTGTAACGGTTACTAATCAATTCGGATGTCAGGGTGTTTCTAATCCTATTACGGTTGATGTTACTCCGCAAGATGAGGCCGTTATTCTTGAAAATGGGAACGACCTAACCGTTTCTCCTCCAGGATCAGGCTACCAATGGTTTTTGAATGGAGACCCAATCCCAGGAGCAACTGGAATTGACTATGCAGCTATCCAAAGCGGTAACTATCATGTAGAATATATTGGGCCAAACGGATGTCCGACTTCAACATACACGCTTGAGTTTACACTTCAGGTTGGAGTTGATGAATACAGCATATTTGATGTGCTGGATGTTTATCCTAATCCAGGAAAAGGCGAATTCACTATCAGAGGGATGATGCCAACAACGGAAGATGTGACCATCGAATTGACAAACATGCTTGGACAAGTACTTCAACCTGCTGTTAGAATAAATAATACGAATGATTTTAGGCGTCCGATGGACATCAGCAGATATGCCAATGGAGTGTACTTCATTAGGATTACGGCTGGAGACAGCATGGTAACTGTGAGGTACTTGAAGAGCTGAACAAACCCCTAATTGCACCGTTACTAAAGCCCTGAACAGATATTCTGTTTAGGGCTTCACTTTTATAGAATGAACCGCGAGCTTATATCGTCAATTCTTATCCCTTCCATTTTGGTTGCGGCCTTTGTGTTGGTCAAATTGGCTGAGATTGTGTTTGGAATTGACCTTGTTCAGTACGGTATCTTTCCAAGAAAAACATCTGGGCTTCTAGGTATTCTGACTTTTCCATTCATTCATGCCGATTGGAAACATCTGTTTAATAATTCTACCGCCATTTTCGTGCTCGGAACCATGCTCTACTATTTCTACAGAGAAGTGGCCTCCAAAACCTTGCTTTGGGTGTATCTCCTAAGTGGTGTTTGGCTATGGATTGGCGGACGGGCAAATTTCCATATTGGAGCAAGCGGCATTGTCTATGCGTTATTCGGGTTTCTTTTCGTGAGCGGACTTTTGAGAAAAGATTTAAAGCTGATGGCACTTTCGTTGCTCGTTGTCTTCCTTTACGGAAGTTTGGTTTGGGGTGTTTTTCCTGTTGATGAAACAATTTCGTATGAAGGCCACTTGTTTGGGCTTTTGGCTGGAGTGGTGGTAGCGTTCGTCTATCGCAAGCAAGGGAAGCAGCGCCCAAAATATTCTTGGGACTACGTGGAGGAAGAAGAAACACCCGATTGGTTCCCCGACCCAGAACGAGATCTTAGTGAACTAGAGGAGCAGGAGCAGAAATCACAAACTGTGAATGTGACCTACATTTACAAAAAGAAGGATGAAGGAGCATAAAATTGGACTAAGCGACAAGGCAATTTCTTTTGCCTTATATGGTGGGTTGGGCGTTACCACAGAGGTATTCTTCACGGCTATAGTTGATCTTATTAATGCTGGGAATCTTGATGACCTTGGTTTGAAAGGGCATAGCTACATCTGGATGTTCCCGATTTATGGATTGGCATCAATTCTGTTCCCGTTTTTCTTTAGGTTTTTAAAAAAGTGGGGCAGATTACTGAGGTATTTGACTTACGGTGTTTCAATTCTTTTAGTTGAGTTGATAACTGGTTTTCTGCTTGAACAATTAACAGGACGATGTCCGTGGGAATACCAGACAGGTTGGCATTTTTCTGGTTACATCCGATTCGATTATCTGCCGCTTTGGATGGTCTTTGGAGCAGTGATTGAAGAATTCCATCACTTCAATATGCGAATAGGTTTGGTCAAATAAGCAAGGTGGTAGACACAGCCAGTCTAGCTGCCTTATTTCGGGTGGGGTACCACCAAGTTTCGATACCTTGCGCGCCCAAATCAGATATAGGTATTGGCACGAAGGGTAAGAGAAAATTCATATAAGATACCTATGCGCATTCTAAGCGCAATTATAGGTATTCTGCAACCTTTTGGTCTGACCCCGAAGAGGGTTGATGCAGATGTCATTACTCGCAAGGCGAAAAAAAGAACTGGACTTACCGATTTGGGCGATGGAATGCATCGAGTTGGGATGGAACAGTTGGTAAGCGCAATCGCAAATTCGCCCGTTACAGATTTCGGAAAATTTTCGTCTACTGGGTTTGGGGTCGATGCACTTTCGAACAGACTGATGATGCTTGATTACATGAAGAAGCATCCAGAAGTTGCGGATGTTAAAATTGAGCGTCCCGTTTTTATCATCGGCTTTCCCCGTACAGGGACAACTTTGCTTCAGAACCTACTTCATTTAAGTGAAGACAGACGCGCGCTCGAGTTTTGGGAATTGACTAATCCCATTCCAGTTTCGGACAATCTTGAAAAAGATGTGGCGAGAAGACAACGGAGAACAAAAATGAGGTTAGCCTTGGCCAATTTCGTTGTCCCTGAAATGAAGTTCATTCATGAGGTACGCCATGATTCGTTGGAGGAATGCTGGTCTTTGTTCGTCCCGCAATTCACTGTTCCCAATTGGGGGATGACCAGTCGTTGGCCCGATTACGGAAAGTTCATCCTAGAACATGATATGAAGCCAGCCTATGAAGAGTATAAGAAGTTCCTTCAGGTGATGGTTCATCGCGTGCCTGATAAGAAGCTAATCCTCAAATGTCCGGACCACATGTGGCATTTAGATGCGCTTTTAGAGGTTTTTCCGGATGCTTGCATCGTCTGGACTCACAGAGATCCGAGCCGCAGCCTACCAAGTTACTGTAGCTTGGCCTCGCTTAATTGGCGCCTACTATATGGCGAATTTGAACCAAAGGAATTGGGCCCATACATTGAGGAGCGATTCATGACCGGAATTGAGCGTGGTTTGGCCGTTCGAGATAGAGTTGGGGAAGAGCGCTTTTTGGATGTCAATTTTAGAACGCTCTTACACGAGCCCGAGGCTGCAGTGAATAGAATAACTTCTCATTTCAACCTTTCTCCTCTAAGCAGTAAGAAAATGGATGCCTATCTGAACCGCGATAGGCCAGATGATCGTGGCAAACACAAATATGCAGCAGAACATTATGGATTGGATGTTGAAGCTATTAAGCTTCGGTTCAAGGACTATGTCGAGCGGTTCAATATCTCAACCAAGTAAAATCTGTATTCAGATTATTACATTCGTGATTGAGGAATCTAATAAGAGATGAGTTTGACATCAAATGATTTTGTTAAAGTAATCAAAGGCTTATTTGCCAATGAAGAGCTAGTTGATGCCAACGTTCGATTTCGGGAGTTGGAAGAATGGTCGTCTATGCAGGCTCTCATTCTTATTGCTGCTGTTGACGAGCATTTCGGAGTTATACTTCCCGAAAAGGAATTCAGGAAAGCAATCACGGTTGAAGAACTTTTTCTACTGACCATTTCATTAAAGGAAAATGCCTGAGCTGTCGGTTTCAGGTGTTTCCATCAAGGGAATTTCAGCGGCAGTTCCTTCCAATCGAGAGGACAATAGTACCTTGGATTCCATTTCTGAGCGTTCTCGAAATGAGATTCTCAATCAGGTAGGAATACGATACAGACACGTTGCAGATGATGCAACCACCGCTGCCGACCTCTGTTTTTCTTCAGCTGAAAAGCTACTACAGGAATTGAACTGGTCAGCGAATGAGATTGGTCTGATGGTTTTTGTGAGCCAGACACCTGACCATCTTGTTCCAGGTTCAGCAACCCAATTGCAAGACAGACTTGGTCTTCCTATCAACTGCATTTGTTTGGACATCAATCAAGGCTGTGCCGGATATGTATATGGATTGTCGGTGATGAGCGGAATGATGCGGTCATTCGGTATCAAACGCGGACTGCTTCTGGTTGGAGATACCATCACCAAAATGATTTCTAAAGAAGATTACAGCCTACGCCCCATATTTTCGGATGCAGGAACGACTACCGCTTTGGAATTTGATGCCGATTCAACGGAGAAGATGGTTTTTAGATTAGGGTCGAATGGCTCATCCTATCAAGCCATTTACACCAAAGAAGGGGGCTTTCGGAATCCATTGAATGAGGACTCGTTGAAGATGAAGTCAATATCTGAGGGCGTTTCCCGACAAGCGAATCAGCTCAACATGAACGGACAGGCTGTGTTTACGTTTGGACTCTCCACAGTAGCTTCGGAGATTAAGGAGCTTTTGAAATCGGATAAGATTACTGAGGCTGAGATTGATTATATCGTTCTTCATCAGGCCAATCAATTGTTGAATGACTCTATAGTGCGTAAGGTTGGATTTGATAAGTCGAAGGCTCCAAGTTCGTTGCACGATTTTGGTAATACGAGTTGCGCTACAGTGCCTATTACACTGGTTACTCAGTTGCGAGAAGACCTAACGGCAAGTAGAAAAATAATGCTCCTTAGCGGTTTCGGTGTTGGATTGTCGTGGGGTAATGTAATTTTAACAACAGAAAACATAGTCTGTCCAACATTGATTTACTATTGAGCCAACCCCTAGAAATAACAGTTGTTGTTCCCGTTTACAATTCGGTTGAAACGCTAGAGCCGTTGTACAATGGGATAGAAACGTGTCTGTCAACAGAAGGTTTATCGTTTGAAGTTCTGTTTGTGGAAGACGGTGGCTCGGATGAAAGTTGGAATGAGCTTGAGCGACTGAAAGGTCTTCATTCAGATTCAATTAGGCTTATTCGGTTGGCAAGAAATTACGGGCAAAATGCGGCCACCGTTTGCGGAATTGCCAACGCCAAAGGCGCAGCGGTCATAACCATTGATGACGATCTTCAAACACCGCCAGCCGAAATATCCAAGTTGCTGAAGCATCAAGAGGAAACGGAATCGGATATTGTTTTTGGTATTACCTCAACCCAAAGTAATCCGTTTTTGAAGCGTGTTGGCTCCGATATTATGAAGCGAGTTTTCCTTTGGGCCGATGGTGCGGAAATTGGCTCATCGTTCCGCTACATCAGCCCACAGTTGAAAGAACAGTTGGCCAAGCAAGCACACGATCAACTCTTTCTCAATCAAGTGGTGCATTGGTACACCGAGAGAATCGGAAAAGTGGTTGTAAAGCACGAATCTCGGACAGAAGGTAAATCTGGTTATTCATTCTTGAACCTCGTTGGCATGGCCATGCGGCTCATAGTGTTCTACACCGATTTTCCATTGAGGATGATGAGCATTTCGGGAATTCTCATCGCCATGGTCTGCTTTGGTATCGGCATTTTTTTTCTATATGAACGGGTCATGATTGGTACCGAGCCCGGATTCGCTTCCATCATCACGGCAATCTTCTTTACGACTGGAATCATGATGATTTGCCTAAGCATTCTTGGCACATACATCAGTCGTATTTATGCGGATAGAATCAAAAAGCCAGTTTACGCAATCAAAACCATCGTTCAGTGAAAATTCAACGCTATGGACTTGTGCTAGAAACCATGCGCGAGGAGCATCTTGAAATGATTAGGCTTTGGCGTAATCAGGATTATATCCGATCCAGAATGCAATTTCAGAAAGTGTTATCGAGTCAAGATCAGTTGCAATGGTTTCATGGGCTTGATTCCCAATCTAACCTTTATTGGGTTATTCTTAATGCTGATTATCCAATTGGACTGGTGCATATCAAGAATATGGATGGAGAATCTGGCGAGGCAGGAGTTTTCGTTGGAGAACCAAGTTTTTTGGAAACCGCACAACCAATGTTGGCGATTTTGGTGATGATGGAAGTGGCGTTTTACTTGGTTGGACTGAAGCGTTTACGGGCCAAAATTCATCACGAGAATTACAAGGCAATCCGATTTAATAAAGACCTTGGATATGAGTTGGAACCGAATCAACCAGATGGATTTCAATATTATTCTGTAACGTTTGAAAAATTTGAAGCAGCCACGCATGTGTTGCGGACAAATGCAGCCAGAATGTTCGGAAACAAAACTGGCATCGGCCTACGGCCAGATTCGGTCTGGACAAAGCGGTTTAAAGATTTGACGCTGGAAGCAGCAGATTACCTCAAGCCCTTCTCAATCAACTTCTGATTCACCTATTTGATTCCAGCTTCAACGCAAGTCTGATTGGGAAGCACGGATGAAGTCCCCAATAAATCATTCTTAAGGGAAACAATGCGTTGCCGTAAGGCCATTTACGGGTATTCAACTTAGGCCATATTTCAGTCATAGCCAGCCAAAATTGAACCTGATTGTATCGGTAATATTCCTTTGGAGCACGCCCTTTGAAAATCTCCATTCCGATATGGAAAGTGAGGTGTTCATCTGCGAAAACCATTGGTTTTTCCGCAAAGCAGAACAGATTCTGAGACAGCGTAATCTCAATGAAGGGAACACCTATGCAAACCTCTGCCAGTGAGAATTTCGGATACAATTCACGCTTGAAAACAAAGCAATCGAACCCAGGATGCTTCTTGCCTTTTTCGGCCAGCATCTCATCCAACTGATCCACAGAATTGAATTTTTCAGGAATCCGCCTGCGATTAATCATGAACGCATCGTGTCCCTGTTCAATAAGCCAG
>JBDNJH010000160.1:0-15013 GCA_041687875.1 Flavobacteriales bacterium
ATTGATTCGTGTTCAGCAATTCATCCAGTTTCAACCTCAATTCGTCTTCTTTTTGGATACTGAACGCGAGACCTTTCTCAGCCATTTCTCCCGCATCCGGAAAGCGAGAATGGTCGGGCCCAAAAATGGTTGGAGTTCCGAAAGCCGTGGCTTCTAAAATGTTGTGCAATCCCGTTCCGAAACCACCTCCAACATAGACTACATCCGCGTAGCGATAAAGCTTGTTCAACAACCCGATGCAGTCAACGATAAGAACGGTTGCGTCTTCTTTCTGAAGCTTGGAAAGTCGAAGAGAATTTGGAAATAGCTTTTGTATTCGTTGAATATTCGCTTCACCAATTTCGTGTGGTGCAATAACCCATTTCGTATTTGAAAATTGATTGACGCAAGTCGAAAGTAGTTTTTCATCTTCAGCCCACGTACTGCCGCAGACAACCAGTTTAGCATCGCCTTTGAATGATTTAACGGTAGGAATCGGCTCTTCTAATCTGGCAATTTCCATCACACGGTCGTAGCGCGTATCCCCACAGACCGTTGTGTTCTCAATTCCAATTTCACGCAACATTTTTTGAGAATTTTCATCAACCAGAAATATTCTATCGAATAGCTTGAGGGCTGCTTTTCCAGCACTTCCATAGAACCTGAAATACTGTTGGCTTTGACGGAATTGAGCCGAAATCAGCATCAGCTTGGCGCCTAACTTTTTAGCTTCCTTCAGATGATAGAACCAAAGGTCATATTTCACAAAAATGACCTTGGTGGGTCTGATTGCTTCAATAAATCGTTTGGCATTTTGAGATGTATCCAACGGAAAATAGAACACGTGGTTGGCCACCTCGTAGTTCTTTCTTACTTCATATCCCGATGGAGAAAAGAATGTGAGGATGATGCGAAGGTTAGAATCGTTCAGCTTCAGCCGTTCCATAATGGGCCTAGCCATCTCAAACTCTCCCAAACTGGCGCAATGCACCCAAAGCGTTTGGCCCGAAAAACCGCTGGTTTCCTTCTCAATCTTTTCGAGCAAATCTTTCCTGCCGTCAAGCCATTTTTTGGCTTTTGGATTGAACAGCGAAACGATACGAATTCCGAGATGATAGAGCCGAATGCCGATGTTGTAGAACGTCAACACAGGAATTAATACGTGTAATATTCGTTCTGATTGCGCTTATAGAACGGCATCATCCAACCAATTTTAAACCCAAAAAGGATGTCTATGTATTTGTCGTTCCTCACGCTCATCGATGGAATGTCGTAGCTTCTCCTATTACCCGTAAAGCCTTGTGTGAATTCAAATCCACCATAAAAATTGAGCAGGCGCGTGTTGCCTTGATAGTGATAACCGATGAATTCTTGAATGAAAACTCCGTTGGTCAAACGGTCGTAACCTTTATGATAATCGCCCACCAATTGCGGCACGATGTCGCCTTCGGCATTATAGCGAATCCAATTTTCCATGAAACCGCCACCAAGCGTAAACATGAATCCTGAATTCGGATTGGGCGAAACCCAAGGAAAAATCTTTCCAACCTCAAAGTTGATTATGTAGCCTTGCTGAGAAATGTCAATGAAAGCCTGTTCACCTGTGTTTCCGATGATGAGGTTACTTGAGTTTGTCATGCCTGAAAGCAAACTGTCTTTTCCGACCACTTTGGTTCCAAAAACGTAATGTCCACCTAAAGAGAATATCCAGTTTGAGCGGGTTTTGTAGCCAAGTGAGCCTCCAATGTGGTTGGTAAAACCGAACCGGTTTGCGTAGTCTTGGATTGGAATCTGAGCCGCGTAGGATACACGCACGAGAAAAGCGCCAACGGTAGTATCCTTTACCATTGTATCTAACCCGGGTTTCTTCTGTGCAAACGCACATACAGAAAGAAGCAGAAAGGCCGTGGCAAAGATGTGTTTCATGTGTTGCACGCAAAGGTACTATTAACCAATGTTCGACCGTTTAATTGTGTTCGGAATGAATAGATTTCTTAGCATCCTAACCACCGCACGGAGCAAAAGTAATCAGCTGCAAATAAATCTTTGTTTTACCCAATTGTCCCACCAGCCAATCGCGTTTCTGGTGATTGATTGGCGATGTGTAATTCGCAACCAAAAAACGGTGTTTGTCCAGTCGGATAATGGACGGAAAAGCCGTGTCGCCAGCACCTGGAAGATCCATCACCCATTCTACTTTTCGGGTTTTCTTGTTGATTTTGAATAGGGCAGTGGTTTTTGGTGATAGCGAATATCCGACCCAATTTCCCTTGCGTTGTGCCGACATTTTCTTGCTGCGTTTCACTTTTCCGAATGGTTTTTTACCCAATTGCCTACGGCCAATCAAATACAAATCATCGCCATGGCGGAACATTTTTGGTGACATAAAGCAGCGAACGTCTGCGGTATCTGGGAATTCCCAATTGCCAAGGTCACCCGCTTTGGCAAAGGCAACATGTGAACCGAAACCTGAATTATCGCCATCCTCCAAACGCGTGACGGCCCAAAGGTTCTTGTCGCGGTCAAATTCCCACGCGGTTTCAGACACGCCACCGAAGTAAATGGCACCTGTATCGTTCATCGATTTCCAGTTCACGCCATCGTCTGTCTGTTTGAAAAACATGCTAACTTTTGAATCTCCCTGAACCTCGTAATGCGAACCGATGTAGCTCGTCATGAAGGTTGAGCCGTTCCGATTTTTGATGCTCCAATGCACTTCGCCAAGAGTCAAAACCTTTTCGGGGTCGCTCCATTTTCCATTTCCATCCGAAGTGAAATGGTCGATGAATTCGGGTTCAAAAGCCGTCATTTTTACGCCAGCTCCGAAGGTGTAGAAATGCAATTTCCCAGCAATTGGAACTAAGAATGGCTCACGCATGTCTTGCCCAATAAATATTTCCTTCTCTTTTCGCCACTCTTTTCCATCAGACGAACTGATAATGTAAATCCCCGTTTTCTTGGAAGCAAAATGTGTTGGTCCTGTTCGGAAAGCCAAGAACAAACGGTGATTAAAAATGGTAATTGAAACATTGTTGTTCGAGTTCTGTGGATTGACACCTTCGGGCAGATTGTGCGATGGAATCAACCAATACGGATTACTCAATTGCGGGCAATAATCCTTGCTGAAATCAAAGCCATCATCATGTAAGGCGGGGTCGTCTAGGGAAACTAGCAGCTTCGGTAAAAACTTAGCTAACGCAATTTGAACTTCGGACGGATATTCCGTTTCCATCGGCCATTTTGGAGTGGTACAACCGAAGAAGAAAAATGAGAAAATGAATAAAGAAAAACGTGTGGAATTCATTGATTTGTTAAGATGGTTCACGAAAATAGAACAATCCGATGGCGTCTACCTAACTTGCACCCATGGATTGGCACCAACTCATCACGAGTTTACATCAGATACTTCAGGAATGGGGTTATTGGGGAATGGGATTTGCCGGCTTCCTTTCTGGTACGGTAGTCCCATTTTCTTCGGAAGCTGTTTTGGCCGTGCTGTTGAACGAAGGCCTTGACCCTTTGGCATTGTTTATCATCGCGGTGGTAAGTAATTGGCTTGGCGGTTACACCACGTTCTGGATTGGTCATCTCGGGAAACTGGATTGGATTGAAAAATATTTTAGAGTAAAGCACAAGACCTTGCTCGATTGGGAACATCGCGTGGAAAAATATGGAGCCTATTTCGCCATTCTCGGCTGGGTGCCAATTTTTGGCAACGTGATTCTATTGGCTTTGGGCTTTTTCAGAGCCCGACCATGGCGAACAGCTTGGTGGATGCTCGTAGGAAAGACGGCCCGCTACGCCTTAATTATTCTTATGGTAAACTGATTTTTCTGTGGACTGGCTAGAGTGGGGTTATATTGGATTGTTCTTGGCCAGTTTTCTATCTGCCACAGTAATTCCCTTTTCTTCAGAAGCGGTTCTTGCAGCTATGCTATTTGGTGGCGCTAATCCTTGGGTTACCGTTGGGATAGCCTCCCTCGGTAATTGGCTAGGAGGAATGAGCACCTACGGACTTGGCTATTTGGGCAAATTAGAATGGCTGGAGAAATATCTCGGTGTAGAAAAAACAAAGGTTCAGAAATGGAAGCCACGGATTGACCGATATGGAAGCTTCTTTGCTGTGCTCAGTTTTCTTCCTGTAATTGGCGATGTGCTCTGTGTAGCGTTGGGTTATTTCCGTGCTCATTTTTGGCTCACCGCTTTTTGGATGATGGTTGGTAAACTCGGTAGGTACCTATCTGTTTACTTGGGGACCTTACTTATCTGATTCCGTCAGAACATTCAAAAGTTCGTCCTTCACCAATTCTTGGTCTGCCCAAGGCGTCATGTGCGACCCGCCATCAATTGTGATGACGGTTAGCAACGAATCGGGAATCACGCGTCTTGAGAATTGCACGTTCTCATAAGGAACTATTTCGTCCGAAGTACCATGGATGTGGATGAACGGGGTTTTCACCGTACTCCATTTTGGCAGCATTTCACGCAGTTGTTGTTCGTGCGCCTTTTTCTCCGCAGCCGATACCATGAAAAAAACAGGAACTGCCCAACGCGTAGCTTTCCATTCGGTGAATTTCACCATGAAAAAGCCCTTCTCGTTATCAGGGTCTATTGCAGGTGCCAAAAGAACAGCCGCTTTCACTTTTTCAGGATTATCAAGCACAAAGCTGGAAATAATCGGTCCTCCATACGAATACCCAACCGCCACAACGTACGGATAGTGGTAGTGCGAAAGAACTTTGGCGATAGCTTCACTTTGCTTCTGAATAGAAACCTCTGCATTTCCTTGATCATCGGGGCTGTAGCCCAGCCGATCAATTGAGATGAGCCGTGCGTATCTCAGTAAGGTTGTGTCGGTTTGGAACTGAAAAAAGTTGTTAGCTGCTCCAGGCGCTCCGTGTGTAAAAATTACAATTGGTAGCGAGTCTTTTTTGCTGGTTGAAACTTCAACCCAACGTAAAGGATGCCCGAAAATGCTGTCGTGCCCGATTGTGCATTTAAGATTGTTGTCTTCGAAATACTCGTAGGTCTGTTCGTCCGTAACCACCGACATCGGACTGTTAAAAAACCAAACGGCTAATGCGATGTGCAGTCCAACAAAAACAAGAAGAATGATGTAGCGTTTTTTCACGTGAGCGTTAGGTTCGGCAACTACTACACGTAATTGAGCATCGAGTTCACTCGTACTTCACCCAAAAAGCAGAAGTATAACCACGCAAATCACCGCCTTGTGATGAATAGACTGGAATCCGAGGTGCTAAACCCAAGATTTTTCGCTCGATGATAGCGTCATTGGCGTTGTAACTCCATTGTTCTTTGAAAGTGAGACCATAGAAATCTTGCGTGTAATCACGCTCCAGAATATCAATAGATTTATCACCCGTTTCTTCTTCTTCAAACCAAATGGTGTCGGTAAATTGGAGCATGTTCTTTACCTGTTCGGCTGTCAACACTTCTTCAAAAACAGAGTCATAGGCCTTTAGTTTTCCACTCAAAACGTCTGAAACAAGTTGCTGGGTGAGAGGCGCGATATCAGAGAAATCTTCGTCATTCAAATCCTCATGAAACACGGAATTTAAGTCAACCGCATATACCATGGTTTTAGTGTAGGTTACACTTGTTTCAGCTTCTGAAACTGGTTCATTCGACTTTTGATTGCAAGCCACAAACCCAATGAGAATAAGAGGAATTAACTTTTTCATACGGTTTTTTCTTTCAGTTTTTCGCGATGTTTCATCACCTTTTTCACAATCTTGTCGGCAAGGCTGATACTGCTCGTAACGTGTGCGGCAGTTAAAAGCCCACTCATCAATGCTCCGCCAATACCAACCGTGACAATATCTTGCCCCGTCAAATATAGATTTTTGATGGACGTTTTTGGCCGTAATTCTGGCATTCTAAATCGCTTCGGACTGTGATCCAAACCATAAATCTCACCATGCTCGTAATTCACAAAATGCTTGGTAGAAAGCGGAGTCGAAAGTTCGTAATAATCAATCTTCCCTTCCAATTGAGGGAACTGCTTGTAAAGCTCTTTCAGCAGACGCTGCGAGAATTCTTCCTTGTACGCTTCGTATTCGTCACCACGGTGTTTCCAGCGTTCGTCTTCCCATTTGGCAAACCATTCGTAAGGTGCCAAGGTGATCATTTCGATGGTACTCTTTCCAGGATACCGTTCGTCCCATTCCGGGTCTTTCAATGATGGAAATGAAATATACGTGACAGGAAAAGGCTTGCTTGAATCGGCCATGTATTCCTTCACACCTCGGTCGTGGTCATTGTGTGGATAGACCCAATAATTTGTACTTCCTATTCCTAGGTCGCGGAGGTTTTCTTTCAATCCGATGTATAAACAAACATGCGATACCGAAGGCGGTACACCTTTTTCAGGGCTGAAACCGATAGTTTCTTGTACGTCTTTATCTAGCAAACGGGCAAAGGTGTTGAGATAGCCCGCACTGCTCACAATCATCGGTGCTTGCACAATAGAACCATCCTCCATCAGCACACCCGTGGCTTTTCCGTTCTCTACAATAATCTTCTCCACTCCAGCTCGTACGGCAACTGCTCCACCCGCTTTTTCTATCACGGGAATGATGGTTTCGGCAATTCTTTGGCAGCCACCAACGGGGAATGCACCGCCCTTCCAGTAGTGCTTGTTCACCACCGATTGAATGGCGAAACTGCTTTCGCCCGGAGGCATTCCGTGGTCGCCATATTGGCCAGCCAGAACCGCTTTTAGTTCTTGATTGTCGGTGATGTTGTCCAAAACCTCCTTGGTGGTTTTGTCAGACCATTCGTAGTACTTCTTGGTCAAGAATCCACCAACTAATTTGCTCAGAATGGTAGGTAAAGCACGCTCTTGAAAGAACTTTTTATTGGAAGAAGTGGCTGCGTAAACCGTAGAAATGTACTTGTCAATTGCCGCTTCTTCGCCCGGAAACTTCTCATAAAGCATTTCAATGAAATTCTCTTTCCCAGCTTTGAAATCATATACTTTCTCACCCAGAACAATACGATCGTACACCTCATCCATTTCCTGCCATTTCAGCTGGTAATCGGAGATGTAGTCGAACAGAATGCTTATGAAGGTGAATTTTTTGTGAACATCGCCCACGTAATGAATTCCTACGTCCCATTCGTATTCTTTACGCTTGAAAACGTGCGTAAATCCGCCCGGAACGTAGTGCTTTTCGAGAAGCAGAACCTTCTTCCCCTGCTTGGCCATAATGGCCCCGAAGGTCATGGCGCCAAGGCCAGATCCGATGACAATCGCATCATAGCCATCTTTCTTTTCAAGTCGTTTCCAAGGTGTGCCTACTGCCATTTCGGTTTATTAAGGTGAAAGGATTACAGGGTTGAAAAGTTTATACTGTTAAGAAGTGGCATTTGGGCTATCGCCATTTCTCTTTTTCTCTGGGTGATTACAAAGCAAATTCCTGTCCAACTAACTCTTCACTCTTGGCCCAGAGGGTCTTCCAATTTGCTTCTTGTTGTGATGGTTTATTGCTCCAAACCTGTTTGCTCTTAGTCCAATAATGGCCTGTTATTCCTTGCACTTCTAGCGATGATGCCAAGTGAATCGAAGTTGCTGCACCTTTCTCAACCGTTATCATAAACGGCTTCATCAAAATCCAACCAAGTTTTGTGTACCAGTTTGCGTTCTTCTCGGCAATTTCAGTCTGCACACCACCTGGATGAACTGCGTTGACTGTAATCCCGTCTTTTTCGAGTCTTTTTGCAAGCTCTTTTGTAAAGAGAATATTGGAGTATTTGCTTCGCGAATACGATTTCCAACCACTGTATTCTTCGGTCTCGTAGTTGATGTCGTCTAGCTTCAACGTACGTGTTGAGTTGTGTGCAACAGATGAAAGGTTGATGATGCGTGCTTTGCCAGCGGCTTTCAAGTTGTCTATCAAAAGATTTGTCAATAGAAAATGACCGATATGATTGGTGCCGAACTGCATTTCAATGCCATCCACATTCAATTGAAGCTCTGATAAATAGCAACCGGCATTGTTGATGAGCACGTCAATTTTTGGGCACTTGTTTTTGATTTCCTCAGCCGCTTTTCTTACGGATGCTTGAGAACTCAGATCAACTAGAATATAGCTGATTGCATCATTTCCTGATGCTGATTTTATTTCAGCAAGAGCTGATATGGCGTTGCTTTCCGAACGGGAAGTGAAAACAATCTCAGCCTCTTTTTTGGCGAGGGCAATGGCAGTTGCTTTGCCAATTCCCGCGTTTCCTCCTGTAATGACGACTGTTTTGTCTTTCATTATTGCTTGATGGAAAGCATGTATTCCGCAACCGCCAATCTTGTTTCGGAAGTGAGGTAATTCTGTGGAGGCATTTCGTCATAATCATCACGTCTGCGAACGGGGGCTGCAATGTAATCGGCCAAACCTTGTGGGTTGTCTTTGTACATGGCCTGAAGTGCTTGAACAGGAGGCCCAATCATACGTACGTCATACGCATGGCAACCAGAACAAACGCCATAGAACGCCATTTTTCCTTTTTCCTCCGTTTCAATTTTACGTGGTGCAACAGGTTCAGAGAGTAGGTACGATTTTACATCGGCTGTGCTTGTTAATTCGCACGAAGCGAACGCATCCAATCCCCAGGTTCGATACATGTCGCGGCTGCGGATGCAGCTTCCTACTCCGCCTCCATTTGCAAGAATATCGGGACCTTTATCATCAAATTGTGTTGCCATAGCCGCCTTTACATCAGCAACTGGATTGTTGCCGTTGTTAAACATTACATTGTCTAATATAACCACGCGGTCTGGGTTTGGCTCTACATCTGGGTCTTTAGATAATTGAGAACCGAAACTCAAATCTGTGATGGTAATTCCCGCATTATCGTTTCCTGTTATTATGTTGTTTTCGATTACAACATCATCTGCGGCCATTACAACAATTCCTGTTCCTGAGGGAAGCATGGAGATGATGGCACCTGGTTTTCCGAAGTTTGGATGATTGTTATTAACCACAAAGTTGTTGCGTACAATTACATCAAAACATGTTTTTATGGGGAGTCCGGGTGTAATGAATACTAAAATGCCACCTGTGTTATCGTGCGTGTAGTTGCTTTCTACTAAGCAATGCCGCGAGTTCTCAATTTCAATTCCAGCAACGCTTTCGTAAACCTCATTATGTTTTACGTCAATGTTATCGCACATTCCAACATAAATAGCGGCATCAGAAATGCCGCTCAAAATGTTGTGTTCTATCAGTCCGTTTTTTCCAAACTCAGGAAAAATACCGTAAATACCAGCATCTACAATCCAATTATTTCTAATAAGGAAGTTGTTACCCGCTTGTCCCATAATGGCGTTTCCTTTGTATAGGATGATTTTGAAATTCTCAATGAGGATGTTTGACCCCGAATAGAGAATGGCATCGTTTAAGGTTGCTTCTCCATTCTGACTACCGTCAAGCGTTGGCCATTTTCCTTTTTGAATTACGCCTTGCAGGCTGATGTTATCCTTGTCGATGTAAACCGTTTCGCGATACGTTCCGGGATAAACACGAATCAAATCGCCTGGATTGGCTTTCCCAACCGCCTCTTGGATGGATTGTCCGTCTCGAACTTCGATTATTGTTTTGTCTGATAGGTCAATAGCCATGGTTCCATCGCCACCTTCAAAGAAAGTTGGGGGAGGAGCAGCTGGGCCAGAAGCTGAAAATTTCACTTTTCCAATGTAAATGCCAGCGGCCAAAAACACTGTTAGGAGAACTAATACTGCAATTTTTTTCATGGTGGTTGCATAAGAATTGATTTATATCAAGGCTTTGAAGGTAAGCGATCTGGCCGTTTTGGCATAAAACTTTCGTCTGTTAATGTTTGAAGAAAATCTACTAAACGGTCGAGTTCTGTATCGGTCAAATTTGGTTCCCAAATGTGCCAGTGCAAATAGAGATTTTCTCCTTCTGGAACGGCATGACCGCGACCATCTGTATAAAACTGAACCGTTTCGCGTAGCGTTTTGAATCGTCCAGAGTGCATGTATGGTGCCGTTTGAGCTACATTTCGGAGACTCGGAATTTTAAATGCGCCTCGTAATGAGCCATCGTTGTAAGGGATTTCGGCACCGGGGTCCAATGCGCTTCCTTCAGGCTCTGGGGTGCCTAAAACAGCTAATTGCTGATTGGTGAAAAGGGGAGGAGTGTGGCATTCGGCACAGCGCGCCACAAACGAGCGGAACACGTTCATCCCTTCAATTTCATTTTTTGTTAATGCTCCATGGAAACCATGTGCGTACTGATCGTATCGGCTATTGAGCGAAATTAGGGAACTCTCAAAAGCGGCTAAAGCCAAGTAAATCTGATTGAGTTGAATTTTTGCTTCATCCTGAACAGGAAATGCTTGTTGAAACATGTTTCTGTATGTCTGGTTTGAGTTAAGAACTTGAACCAGTTTTTCTGGAGTATTGCCCATTTCATTTTCGGCAAAAAGAGGGCCTTGCATTTGTTCTTCTAGCGTAGTTGCGCGTCCATCCCAGAAGAAAAGTTTCAAGAATGCCATATTCCAAAGACTTGGAGCAGAACGTTTTACCGTTTGCCCTCCAATTCCAATACTTCTGTCCAATCCATCGCTAAAACCTTTTTCTGGTTGATGGCAAGAAGCACAACTTACCGTTCCATCTTTGGATAGTATAGGGTCGAAGAAGAGATACCGACCAAGGTCAATCTGCTGAGGAGTGAATCCGTCACGTACTTCAGGAAGCGCGGTTTTGAGTCCTCCAACCCCTTGATTTTTTAGCGAGACGTATTGCTGATAGAGCGAACGGAGTTTGCAGATTCCTTCATCGGTCAGCTCAAATCCGGGCGGGCATGTTTTGCAGAGTTCAAAGTCGCCTGATGAGGTTGAAACCACCTTGATAGCCTCTTCGCTATCAGTAGGAACAGCATCTTTTTCGCAGGAAGAAATTGACACCAAAATTGATGCAATTAAAAGTAGGATTCCTGCAAATTGTTTGCTCATTCAGAACTTAACGAATTGATGTAAGCAATGAGGTCGCTGACGGTTTGATCGTCTGGAATGGTTTCGGCAATCTGTTGCATTTGCGCACCATATATATCGCCTTCTTCCTTTCCTCTAATTCCTTGGCGGAAGTTGTTTAGTTGCCGCTCCAAATACCAATCCTGCAAACCAACCAATTTGGGCGAATTTAACGATTCAATACCCACAGCACCAGGCCCATGACATGCACCGCAAACCATATTGTAATAGGCAGTTCCGTTCTCAATATTTCCTCCTTTTAATGTCGGCTCAATGGTTGGAGAAGGCATCGTTTTGATGTATGCTATAACATCTAGAATACCATCACTGTCTAATACTTTGGCCATTGGCGCCATTTGCGCACCGTAAACATCTTTTTCGTCCACACCACGCTTGTTTGTTCTGAAATTCTGAAGTTGATTTTTCAAGTAATAAGGCTCTTGATTGGCCAATGCTGGGGCTCCCAAAGCCAACATTCCTTCGGCTTTTTGGCCGTGACAGGTGGCGCAGGTCATATACAGCGATTTGCCTTTTGTAGCGTTTCCTGCGAGAGCTGGCTTTTCAGTGGTATTTGCGCTTGATTCCGCTTTTTTCTCATCAGGAGCAGAAGAACAGCCAATAACGGCAATCAGCGATAGTGCTGCTAGAAATGGAAGAAGGGTTTTATGCATGACCGTGTTTTGAACCACGAATATGACCATTTGTTCGCTTAGTTCTTGCAAAGTAGTACACGTTTGAAAACGAAAAAGCCGCCTTGCAATTTGCAAGGTGGCTTTTCGATAAGATGGTGTAGAATTAGGAGTAGAATTTCTCTCCTGATTTTACTTTATCGCTGATGATTTGTGGTGGCAGGAAACGCTCACCGTGCTTCTCTGCCAATCTGTTGAAAATATCAACTGTGGCTTGTGCTCCGAGCGTATCCATGTAACGAAACGGGCCGCCACGAAAAGGAGGGAAGCCAAGTCCGAAAACAGCACCTACATCGCCATCCAACGGATTGGCAATAATGCCTTCTTGCAAGCAAAGAGCGGCTTCGCTTACCATGCTCATACCAATGCGCTCATACACTTCCTTATCATCAAACTTCTTACGTGTGTTGCCACCAAAAAAGCTGTACATATTCGTGTCAAGCTCGCGCTTTTTCTTGCCGTTCTCATCATATTGATAGAACCCTTTTTTGTTCTTCCGTCCGTGATAACCCGCATCGAACATTTTCTTTAATCCATCAGATGCTTTTACACCTTTTCGGGTGGCAATAAAATGTTGCATTAATTCACCGCTCATAATGTGTGCGCCAACGTCAATGCCAACTTCATCCATCAAGGTAATTGGCCCTACGGGGAAACCGAATTTCTTCAACGCCTTATCAATCTGTAGCGCATCTGCGCCTTCTTCCAACATGTTTAATGCTTCTCCCAAAAGGGGCGCAAGAATTCGAGTGGTATAAAAACCTGGGCCATCTTTTACCACGATAACCGTTTTTCCTTGACGAACGCCTAAATCGTAGCAAGTTGAGGTAACCCAATCCGCAGTTTGGTCGGTAACCACAATTTCCAACAAAGGCATTTTCGGAACAGGGGAGAAGTAGTGCATTCCAATTACCTGTTCTGGCCGCTTGCTTGCTTTCGCAATCTCACCAATTGGAAGGGCCGAAGTGTTGGAAGCAAAAATGGCATCCTTGCTCAAATGCTCTTCGCATTCTTTCAGAACGATATGTTTCACTTTCAGGTCCTCAAAAACGGCTTCAATTAGCACATCAACCTTGTCGAAATTGTTGTAATCCAACTGTCCATTAATGCGGTTCATTAAGCGGTCAGCATCCAATTGCGTCATCGCTTTGCGCTGTACTTTTTTGCCGATGTCGCTCCAAATGGTTTTTCTCGCCTGCGTAAGTGTTTCTTGCTTGATGTCTTTGAGTAAAACACGAACATCTTGGGCCGCAGAAACCTGTGCGATTCCAGCCCCCATAAATCCAGCTCCAACCATTGCTAGTGTGTTGGTTTTTCTTGCCAAAGCAGCCTGCGGATTTTTCTTCTTTTCCGTCATGGCGAAGAAGATGCCACGGAGCTGAAAACTTTCTGGTGTAAGAATGAGTTTTTCAAAGCGTTTTACTTCTTCAGCATATCCTTTTTTCTCGCCAGAGGTCATTCCAATGCGAACACATTCCATAATCTCGTATGGTGCAGGGTAGTTGCCTCCCGTTTGACGGTCAACCATTTCTTTCGCTTTCTTGAAAATGATGTTGCGAGTAATCGGGTTTCCTTCTAAAAACTTGTCCATTCCAGAACGCTTGTCTTCCCTTTTTAGAGGAGATTTTGCAATCTGATTGGCAAGAACGATGGCTGCATCAAGCAATGCTTCTTTGGTTGCAATTCTATCCACCAATCCCATTTTCTTAGCAGGATACGCAAACACGTTTTTGCCCGTAAGCATCATATCCAACGCTTTTTGAATACCAACTAAACGTGGAAGTCGCTGCGTGCCACCACCACCAGGAAGCAAACCAAGTTTCACTTCAGGAAGAGCCATAATTGTTTTAGGACTATCGGAAGCTACGCGAGCAGCACATGCCAACGCGATTTCCAATCCAGCGCCCATGCAGGCACCGTTAATGGCAGCTACAATAGGTTTTTTGCTTTTCGCAATGCGGTCAAGAATTTCGTGACCTTTTTTAGCAATTGGTTGCCAGTCGCCTTCTTTCTTCACATTGGTAAAAGCTTCAATATCAGCACCAGCAATGAAGTCCTTTTTGCGGCTGATCATGACCGCAGCTTTTACTTCTGGGTCTTTTTCCAACTCGTCCATCATCGGATTGAACGTGTCAATCATATCAGGACCAATCTTGTTGATTTTCGAGTCTTGCTCGTCCATCCAAATGATGGCAATACCATCACGTTTTTCTATTTCTACGTACTTGTTCTTCATGTTATTGAAGTGCTATTTTTTGAGATTTCGCTCCGTTTGAATTTTCAAAACGAACGATATAGTTGCCATTTTTGATGGACTTAATTTCTAAAAATGTGAAACCTGCGCTAACAGGTTTTATAATCACCATTCTACCGCTCATATCAAAGAGTGATATCGTGCCTTTTTCGTTACAGGTGATTGAAATCCCGTTTGAATAAAGATTGAATTCAACCGGATTTTCTATTTGGTCAGAAATTCCAACTGAGGCAGATACCTCACAAGGCACGAGACTCTCTCCTGGCAGTAGCGCAAAGGTGTTTTCGCAATTTGCAATAGTTTGCATTTGAGTGATCCAACAAGGGTTTTCTTGACCTGAAGTGGTTGGTGTGCCGATTACTCGAATATGGAAGTTAGTAGTTGCTGGTCCGCCTCCAGCAGTCATTCCAAGTCCTTGGGTTGAGGGCGTGAAAACGGTCGAATCGCCTACGTTAACAGGAAACCAACCATTCATCAACAAAACATTGGAAGGGTCTGGTGCATCTATTATCAACACGAATTCCAATCCATCTGGAAGGAATAATCCTGAGAAGTCAAAATTGAAATCTGTGCCATCGTTGAACGAGCAATTTCCTGGCGAGCCATAAGTGCCTATGTAAACCACATCGTTTCGATATTCTCCTACAACGTACGGCTCAACGATAATCTGAGCTTTCAATTGAAAACTCACCAACAGCAGAATGATTGTTAAAATTCTCATGATTCGTAGCGTTCTAGGATAGATGCATGTCCGTGAGCACCTGCTGCACAGGCTGCCAAAAGACCGTATTTACCACCTTCGGCAATCAAACGGTTGGCGGTTGTAGTCATTATTCTGGCACCTGTTGCTCCAAACGGATGGCCGATTGAAAGTGACCCTCCCCAAAGATTCATTTTGTCCATAGGTATTTGACCAACAGCTTTTTCTAGACCGATGTTGTTTTTGCAGAAATCCTCAGAAGCCAGTGCTGCAATGTTTGCCAGGATCTGACCTGCAAATGCCTCATGGAATTCAATCACGTCAATATCTTCCATGGTCAGATTATTCCGTTGGAGAATCTTGCCCATGGCGTAGGCAGGC
>JBDNJH010000022.1:0-2560 GCA_041687875.1 Flavobacteriales bacterium
CGGTTTTCGCTACGCTACACTACCTTGTAACTCACACTAATTTATCACCCTTATTCAAGCTCTGCTTTCTTGTGTTCATTCTTCACACTGTGTGTTATCATATCTCTGACACTCTGAAATCAAACTGATCTCAACGCTTGCAATTGATTTGTGATATAACAACGGCAATCCCAGATCCAGATGGGTTCAAAATCACGTCACCGGGTCAAAAACACGTCACATTTGCTTCACTTCATCATGTCTGCTGACATTAAGGTAAACGATTTCAAACCTTTTTATCGATAGGATTCGTTTGATTTTACCTTGAATATTCTCGGGAAGGCTTTTGTAAGAAAAGACTGAGAGTAATACTTAACCTGAGCCCAGATTTAAAAATTCCGGGCCGGATAAGGTCCTATGTTATGAGCTTTGGCTGCATTTTGATATAAGGATTGGTACCTAGCTAACTTATGTAACGATTGTATGGATTTTGTTTTGTTTCGAATTCTTTAACACTTGTGTTTTGTAGGATGAAATGGCAAGGACCAACACCAAACATACCGTCAAAGCTCTTCAAGAGCCTCCAAGCCAATAATAACTGTATATTCACTTAGCAATTAATATCGGAGACATCATTTTGGCGTATTTATAACTACAATCAATCTCAACTTCCATAAAATGTTTTCGACCAATAATAAATGAAATCAACATCATTTAAAGCACCGTATTACCCTTTTGTGCATTTTCCACCAGAGAATGAGCTTTTACAAGCTTATCAGCCTTGTTGGTGGCATTGTTGTGGGTTTTTTGGCGTTTTTGGTCCCGCTCTGCTTCTTTCTCTTGTTCAGTAAGGCTTTCTCGACGGTCTTTCTCGGTCCTTTTCTTGCTTTTACCCTTTTCATCATTGGCAATGAGCCTTGTGGCGGCTTCAAGGTCCTTTAAGTCCTTTTTAGAAAGATCTTGAGCAGTCATAATGTTGTCAAGGTCAAGGCCGTTGCTCAACTTCAGCTGTCGACGTTCAACAGTCTTTGGATGGGTCAAAAGCATCGCTCGTTGATTGTGTAGCCCTCTTTCATCTCGGGGCTTGCCAGTTGGATCATCGTTGGTCGGAATTCCAGACGCTGCGTACTGTGCCTCGGTGAGACATCCTTGCTCTCTAAAGAGCGGCAAATCGTTTTCAAGTCGACTATTCATCACATCTCTCAATTCTACGTCAATATCTGCATATGATTGATCGAGCATCTGCGAAATACTGAACGGATACTGACCAGTTACACGAAATCCATCGGAAATCACATGAGGTTTCACGCTATCGCAGATAGCTCTCATTACCGCCAGACACCCGTAAATGATGCATCTTTTCTTTCCAGAGGGTACATCGATGTTGTAATCGTGTTCAAGCTGCTTAAAAGTCTGCATAATGTTTGCTTCGAGCACTGGATTTGACACATCCAGATCTTCTTCCACTATCGAGCGAAGTCGCTTCTTTGACGCCAAGAAAGTCTTGGCCCTATCAGCAGGCTGCAGAATACCACTGCATGAGGCCGGAAGCTTTCCAACTGTCACTTCATGGTCTGTGAAGAGCTCCATGAGCTCATTGGTAAAGATTTCGTTCATGACCATCTGCTCACCGTCACAGGTGACTGTAGCCTCAGAAAGCATTCCAAGCGCATCTCGGAGGTTGTAATCTTTACGACAGTCAACGATCGTGTCTAGAGCAACCGTTTCTAGGAACCAGCGCCAGAAATCCGGTGTTCCTGAGCGGTCCTTTCCGAAGTAAAGGTAACCTTTCCGAGATTTGCAAGTCGGCGCAACCAAGCCGAACAGTTCGGCCACCATCCAATCATCGGGCTGTAATTCATTGATTGCAACCATGAGGACCAGTGGCACGCTTTCGCCGGCAGCAGAGCCCATGTGGGCCCACTTGATCGCAAATGGCAACGTGGAATCGCCAACCACTGAAACCGGATCATGATTCTCGTCATCAACGACGATATAACCGGTAGATGAATCTCCGCGATTGCCCACAATGTACTGCGTGAAATCCCAGTTCCAAATGTGGGGGGCTGGGGCATTTTTAATGGTCGCATTTGCGAGCAATACCATGCTATAAACCATTCGCGGATCACTGCCAGAATGTTCACGAGCAAATGAAATGACTTGGACCTTTCTTGGCACTATTTGTAGCTTTTCCTTTATTCTCTTAACACTTGACTTCGAGACTGGCCGATTTCCTGTATGGTTGACGTGGCTAGTATGATCAGCTCGAGCTTGAAGCAACTGGCGCAACCCTTTTCTATTTGGAATCAAATGGTCCTTTCGCAAGTCGATGATGTCTTGGCGTATGCCGCTTTGATCTTTATGAGACCAGAGACTTGGTCGACCAGCTGCGGAATGAATTGGGAGGTCAAAACTCGCCCGCCTTTTCCAGCTCGAAGCTGTTGTTCTCGAAATAAGATATCTCCGACACAACGCTGCGAAAGAAGCACCGCAATTCTGTTCAGTGGCTTCTGCTAAAGCCATGAAGGCTCTTTTCTCTTCTTCGGAGAATGAATGTCCTGAAAGATCAGGGTAAGTAGTC
>JBDNJH010000161.1:0-11415 GCA_041687875.1 Flavobacteriales bacterium
CATTGTCGTTTGCAGTTGGATATGGCGTTGAAACTCGTTTTGGCCAAGGATATTTTCCCTGCTCCGATACAATGGCTTACCAAGCAGACCATGGGTTTCCGAATTCCGTGGCCTAAGAATTTGGTGGCGGCCCCAGAAATGAAGGTGACGGAGAATGCTGAGTTCAGTTCAGAACGGGAATTGCTACTTCAACGGATCTTAGAAATGCAGGGAAAACATGATTTCGGTTCCCATCCTTTCTTCGGGAAGATGAGCAAAGAGGATTGGGGCAAGAATGCTTACAAACATTTGGATTACCATTTGCGGCAGTTCGGAAGTTGATTTAATCGCAAAGTCGCAAAGAAATCGCCAAGAACGCGGAGTTTTTCTTTGCGAACTCAGCGGAAACTCTGCGCCTTTGCGGTTAAACTATTGCGGTTCTCGCTTCTTCAACCACTCTTCCCAAGGCGTTTCCTTGTAGGCGTTCTTGGCTAGATATTCTAAAATCGGAGTTATCGTTTCTGCATCTAAATATCCGGCCACCGGTTGAATCATATTCATGCTTTCATCTAGAAAAACCGTGGTTGGATAGGACATTTTACCTTGAAGCAATTCATGTGCGATTTCGTGGTAACCACGCCTTCCATTAGCAACGAATTCATAGGTTTTTCCACCTACGGTGATTGATTCCTTTTGCTCGGCATCCAGTTTTACTGCGTAATAATTGGCGTTTATGTACTCAATCACTTTCGGGTCAGAGAATGTGGTAGCGTCCATTTTCTTGCACCAACCGCACCAATCGGTGTACACATCAATCAATATTTTACGAGGTTCTTTTGTTCTCAAAACATCCGCTTCTTCAATAGAAACCCAATTAATCTTGGTCTTTTCCTTAGCATTTTGAGACATGCAGGAAGAGAAGGAAAAAATTACAAGAATTAAGGAGTAAAACAGTGATTTTGAAGTAAACATGGTGCGAATATAAAGTCAATAATTTTTTGGATGAAACAAGCATCGTTCCATCATCTCAACGAATAATTCGTTCCGCGCCCCGTTCCGTGCTTTTCTATCAGGTTTTGTTCGGTCAGTTCTTTCAGAATCCGTTTAACTGTCGGACTTGGAATATTTAACCGCTCGGCAATTGTACCAGAAGATGCTCCAGCATGGTCTGAAATGAAAGCAAGAATCGACTTCCGTTTTGGAGAAAGCCCGCTTGAAAGCCCGGACATTTCGAGTTTATCAATAAGCTGTGTTTGGATTTTTATCAATGCGCCTAAGAAAAAATGAATCCAGTCAGAAACATCCTCATTCGGACGTTGCGCCTGTGCGCTTCTCAGTTGCTTGTAGTATTCTGATTTTCGATTCTCAATCTCATGCTCAAAACTCACATACTGAATCCAAGAATAGCCATTTTTTAGAAGCAGTAGCGTAGAGATCAGTCGGCTCAATCTTCCATTTCCGTCCTGAAAAGGATGAATGCTCACAAACTCATACGAAAAAAGCGCGCACTTGACCAAAGGATGTGTTTCACTGTCAGCACGATACCAATCTATCATGCCGCGCATGGCATCCTCTGTTTCAAATCCGGGCGGAGTGGTTTCAAACACGATCTGTTTTGAACCATCGGGCAGAACGGCCTCAACGCTGTTGCTGTGCTGTTTGTAATTGCCCTTGTGCCATTGGTCTTTCGTGCTATGTTTCAGCAGTTGATTGTGCAGGTTTTTAAGTGAATTCTCCGAAACGGGAATGCTTTCCGCGCCATCAATTATAAGGTCAAGCACATTAAAATACCCAGCCACTTCCTGTGCATCGCGGTCTTCCAGTTTTGTCAGGTCAATGCTTTGCAGGAGCATATCCACTTCCTCATCACTCATGCGAGAACCTTCTATACGAGTGGAAGCACCAACACTCCGAACCGTAGCAATGGAACGCAACTGCTTTAAACTGGTGCCTTCCGTCTTTTCTATCGAACTCCAAGACGCATCAAAACGGTCAATGATGCTGATTGCCGAAATCAGCTTCCAGTCAATCGCAAGGTGAAAATTATGAATACGCTCCATTTTAGTTCAAAAATTCATAATAATGATACGATATGATTCGCAAATATACGATAATGATACGTAAAATGAATAATAAAAATGATACGGTATGATTCGTAAATATACGATAGTGATACGAAAGAAGAAGAACTAAAATGATACGATATGATTCGTATTTATACGAAAGTGATACGAAATCCAAGGTGAATCCATATTTTAGAAAAGAGTTAGGGTTTGATGCATAAAACCCTTACTTCAAACCCTTATTTTCGGCAGTTCAAGCTCACTCGATGAAGATCAGAAAAGTACTTGTTGCCAACCGAGGCGAAATCGCCATCCGAATCCTTCGAGCCTGCGTGGAATTGAAGCTACGAACTGTGGCCGTCTACACCTTTGAAGACCGCTATTCGTTGCACCGTTACAAGGCGGATGAGAGCTACCAATTAGGCAAGGATACCGAGCCTTTGAAGCCGTACCTCGACATTGAAGAAATCATCAATCTGGCTTTAGAAAAGAATGTGGATGCCATCCATCCTGGCTACGGGTTTCTCTCTGAGAATGAAGAATTTGCTCGAAGATGTCGTGAGAAAGGCATCGTTTTCATTGGTCCAACTCCGGAGGTTATGGCTCAATTGGGCGATAAGGTGGCTGCCAAAAAAGTGGCGAAGAGTTGCGATGTGCCAATCATTGAAAGCAGCGAGAAGGAACTTGTTGATGTGAAAACTGCTCTTGCAGAAGCAACGCGCATCGGTTTCCCGTTGATGCTGAAAGCTGCTTCTGGTGGTGGTGGCCGTGGAATGCGTGTTATTCGTGCAGAAGAGGAATTAGAAAATGCTTTCAACGAAGCAAAACGTGAAGCTGGTCGTGCTTTTGGCGATGACACAGTTTTTCTGGAGAAATACATTGAGAACCCGAAACACATTGAGGTTCAGATTGTAGCGGATAACGAAGGAAATACAATTCACCTTCACGAACGCGATTGCTCCGTGCAGCGAAGGTTTCAGAAAGTAGTAGAGGTTGCGCCTGCCATGGGATTGGATCAGAGTATCCGTAAACGGTTGTTTGAGTATGCGGTGAAAATTGCCAAGTCTGTCAAGTACAATAATGTTGGAACGGTCGAATTTCTTGTTGATCCAAAAGGTGAGATTTTCTTTATCGAGGTGAATCCACGAATACAAGTGGAGCATACCGTAACGGAAATGGTGACTGGAATCGACATTGTGAAGCTGCAGATTCGCATTGCGATGGGCTACAAATTGTACGAGGATGAGATTGCCATTCCTGATCAATCGGCCATTACGGTCAACGGTTTTGCCATTCAGTGTCGCATCACAGCCGAAGACCCTGAAAACG
This sequence comes from Flavobacteriales bacterium, assembly GCA_041687875.1. Classification (GTDB taxonomy): domain Bacteria; phylum Bacteroidota; class Bacteroidia; order UBA10329; family UBA10329; genus UBA10329. The sequence continues at coordinate 3,372 of JBDNJH010000161.1, forward strand.
ATTTCAAACCTGATCACGGAACGCTTTACACTTACCGACCTGCGGAAGGTTTTGGTATTCGTCTCGATCCTGGAAGTGTATATTCTGGAGTTCGGATTAGTCCGTTTTTCGACTCACTTTTGGTGAAGATTTGTGCTCATTCTCGCACGCTTGATGGTGCTGCCCGAAAAATGACGCGCTGTTTGCAGGAGTATAGAATTCGTGGTGTGAAAACGAATATCCGTTTCGTTGAGAACATCGTCAATCACGATGTTTTCATACGTGGCGAGGCAACTGTCAACTTCATTCCAAGCCATCCGGAACTTTTCAAATTTGTGAAGGGTCGTGATCGTGCCACCAAGATTGTCAAGTTTCTTGGCGAAATCACCGTGAATGGGAATCCTGATGTAAAATTTACAGACGACAGAAAAGTTCTGTTGAAGCCGATTGTGCCTGAATACAAGCGTTTTGGAGCATATCCAAAAGGAACAAAAGACCTTTTGAACGAACTGGGGCCAGAGCGTTTTTCGGAGTGGCTACGCAAGGAGAAGATGATTCATTACACCGACACGACCATGCGCGATGCACATCAATCTCTTTTCGCTACACGAATGAGAACATTCGACATGATGCGCGTGGCTGAGAGTTATGCAAAGAGTCATCCTGAGATTTTTAGTTATGAGGTTTGGGGCGGAGCGACTTTTGATGTGGCACTTCGCTACTTACACGAAGATCCGTGGGAGCGATTGGCCGAACTCAGAAAAGCCATTCCGAACACGCTTTTGCAGATGCTGATTCGTGGTTCGAATGGTGTGGGATACAAAGCCTATCCCGACAATATGGTTGAGAAATTCGTAGAGAAATCGTGGGAAACTGGGGTAGACGTCTTCCGAATTTTTGACAGTCTGAACTGGATGAAAGGTATTGGTCCGTGCATCGAATACGTTCGTTCACGAACGGAAGGAATTGCCGAAGGCGCGATATGCTACACAGGCGATATTCTTGACCCATCCCGAACCAAATACACACTCGAATATTATCTGCAACTGGCCAAGGATATTGAGAATGCTGGAGCGCATATTCTCGCCATTAAAGACATGGCAGGATTGCTCAAACCCTATGCGGCCACGGAATTGATTACTGCTTTGAAAGACACGGTGAAAATTCCAATCCATCTTCATACGCACGATACTTCTTCGCTTCAGCCTGCTACATATCTGAAGGCGATTGAAGCAGGAGTAGACGTGGTTGATGTATCGCTGGCTTCCATGTCCGGATTGACATCGCAACCGAATTTCAACTCTATTGTGGAAATGATGCGTTTTCACGAGCGCGAAAATCCGATTGACGTTCATCGTTTAAATGAATTCTCGAATTATTTTGAGAATGTACGCGATTACTATTATCCGTTCGAAAGTGGCATGATGGCGAGCACGGCCAGCGTTTTTCAGCACGAAATCCCTGGTGGACAATATTCCAACCTGAAGCCACAAGCTATTGCGTTGGGCTTGGCCGATAAGTTCGAAGACATCAAATTGATGTATGGCGAAGTGAACGAACTTTTTGGTGATGTAGTAAAGGTGACACCTTCATCTAAAGTTGTAGGTGACATGGCTTTGTATTTAGTTTCCAATGGATTAACCATTCAGGATGTACGCGAAAGAGGAGATACCATATCGTTTCCAGAAAGTGTTGTTGATTTCTTCCTTGGTCATCTCGGACAGCCGCATTTTGGTTTTCCGAAGGATGTTCAGAAGTTGGTTCTGAAAGATCGAGAGCCATTTACCGATCGCCCGAACAGCCATTTGGAGCCAATTGACTTTGATAAAGGTTTTGCCGACTTCAAGAAGAAATTCGATGCTTCACAAAAGTTCACCGACTACCTTTCGTATCTCATGTATCCGAAGGTTTTCAAGGATTACTACAAACAGAAACAGCAGTTCGGTGATTTGAGCAAGATTCCCACAGGCAATTTCTTCTACGGAATGAAGCTGCGAGATGAGACTTTGGTAGAGATTGGAGAGGGCAAAAACATCATCATCGAATTGCTTTCAATCGGACCAGCAGATAGCAACGGAATGCGTACCCTTTTCTTCCGTGTAAACGGCATGACCCGCAACATTGAGATACTCGACAAGAGCCTCAATATTGTCAAAATTGAGCACGAAAAGGCCTCCAAGCAAGATCCGAAACAGATTGGGGCTCCGCTACAAGGTTTGCTGAGTAAAGTGCTTGTGAAGAAAGGTGAGAAGGTGAAGAAGAATCAACCGCTGTTCATAATCGAAGCCATGAAAATGGAGACAACGGTTACAGCAACAGGTGTAGGCACGGTGAAGCGAATTGTATTGGATGATGCCACAATGGTGGAATCGGACGATTTGGTTCTGGTGTTGAGTTAGTTGTTTGCGAAAGAAGAATAGGGTCTTAGTTCTTCCAATTCGCGTTCAACTTTAGCTTCCCAATAAGCCTGTTTTTCCTTGTTTATACTGTGTTCAGTTTCAAGGTCATACGCATCTTGATAGGCTACAAATTCCTTGTAGTTACGGTCGTAATATTCTTGAATGTGTTTACTCAATTTGTTGCAATCGTTCCCGAAAACGGCAAGTTGTTTCCTGAGTTTTCGTGCAAAAAGCTCTGTAATATCGAAGTGCAATTGTTCGTGTCGAAGGAGGTACGAAGATTCCTTGTCCTTTGTCCAACTCTTGCTAGGCGTGAAATAGCATTTCACCACAGCTTCTGAGGTTTTACCATCGCATTTCAGTTGGATAGACATGCCACTGTCCGTTACAGCTGCATTGGGCGAAAGCTTTTTTGAATCAGCTTTAAAGTCAGTCCAATTCAACTTTCTACTTTCCGTCCACGGAATACAGTCGTTGCAATCTCGACTCTGAGATAAAACAGCGTCACTACAGGCGATTAGTAGGATAAATGAAAACAGTATTGGTCTCATAGGCGTTAACTTCGAACGATATTAAAACTGAAAATGATTCAACTTATTACTTCCATCATCAATGGTTCTGAAAATCGTCAAATGCTTATCGATTTGCGCTTTGATAATCAATTTCCGAACCAGCCTGTGGTCATTTTTGTTCACGGATTCAAAGGTTTTAAAGATTGGGGACACTTCCCGAAGATAGGCGATGAGTTTGCAAAAGCAGGTTTCGCGTTCGTCAGCTTCAATTTCAGTCATAACGGAACCACCGTTGATAATCCTACCGAATTTGCCGATTTGGAAGCCTTTGGCAACAACAATTATCACAAGGAACTGTACGATACCGAGCAGGTGATAAACGGTATTTCTGATGGCTCGCTTTTTTCTGATGCCAGCATCAATCGGAACAAACTTTTTTTGTTCGGACATAGTAGAGGTGGTGGCATTGCTGTGATGGCCACTGGTGAGGATGAGCGGGTAAAAGGTCTTGCAACTTGGGCATCCATTGGAGACACAAAACGCACAAAAGCCGATTTTGACGAATGGATGCGAGAAGGTGTCATTTACATTCCAAATGCGCGGACCAATCAGGAAATGCCGATGTATTATCAGTTTGTGGAGGATTATTTTGCGCAAGAAGAACGCTACAATCTTCAAAAAAGCTGCGAACGGATTGCAGTACCATCGTTGTTCATTCACGGAACTAATGATCAAACTGTCCCGTCCGATTACGCCAAGCAATTGCACCGCTGGGCCACGGATTCGGAACTGTTACTGATTGATGATGGAGATCATACTTTTGGAGGCAGACACCCTTATGATGCAGCCGAATTGCCTGCTGACACCATGATGGCAATGAAGGCGACCATGACCCATTTCAAGCGGATTGCTTGATAATATCCAATAGTGGTTTGGTGGCACCTTCCCAACTGAAATGGTCGGTCACCATTTTATGTCCGGCTGCCGCAATTTCATCCGCTTTTGCCGAATCGCTGAGTAAAGCGATGATGTGATGAGCGTATTCCTGAGCCGTTTCGGCAATGAGGATTTCCGTTCCTGAATTGGCCTTCAGAGCATTGTTTGCCAAGGTGGAAGTAACGCATGGAATACGCATGGCCATGGCTTCCAACAACTTATTTTGAAGGCCAGTTCCAATCATCATTGGGGCTACGAAAACCTTCGCTTTAGCATAACAATCTCGCATATCATCCACCCAACCTGTTACTTCGGTGAATTTGCTGGCAAGCTCTTTTACCTTCTGATCAGGTCGAGCGCCTGCTAACATGAGTTTGGCTGTTGGAATTTCCTTTCGGACCAATGGCATCACTTCATTTTCAAGAAAAACAGCTGCTTCCACGTTGGGTGGGTAACCCATGTTTCCAGCAAAGAGAACATCCATGCTCTTAGCTTCAGAACTCGGTTTGAAATCTTCCAATTCAACACCATTTCTCACGATAACTACATCGTTCCGTTGCATAATTGGAAGCTGGTTCCGATCCTGTTCAGATATAATAGTGCAATGATTGAATAGGTTGAAAACCTTCTGCTCGTAGCTATTAAGTCGTTTTAGTTCTGAGTTCAAAATAGGTTTCCAATACCAAGGGTCGGTTTTCAATCTGCGTTCAATTCCTTTAGAGAAAGCATCCTGAAAATCAATAATCTTGGGAATGTGAGTTACATTCCTGACATACTTTGCCGTTCGCAGCAATTGGCAGTAAATGGCATCGGGTTTCCAGTTTTCGATGCAGTTTGAAACTTGCTTTTGCGCAGATGATTGATGAAAATACGCTACCTGAAATGGTTCATTTCCAAAGACGGAAAGCCCAATGTTCAATGCCTGAACTGTTCTGGAGATTCTGATGGTCTTCAGTTCAGCACAATGCTTTTTCACCTCATGCACCCAACTTTTTTCCAATTCCTCTTCATGCAACGCACAGAGAAATACTTCGTGGTGTTTGGACAGAATGCGCAGTTGATGGAACGCACGCAATTTGTCGCCTTTTTCGAGCGGATACGGAAATCGTGAAAGCAGAACAAAAAGGCGCAAAGCGATTGGTTACAGGTTCGCGTAAAAATAGGTCAATTTTGAACTGAGCTTTTTGAGGTCGAATTCTACTTCTGCCAGTTTTCGTGCTTCTGTCCCGATTAAAGCAATCAAATCGGGATGGTCATGAAGCAAACGGATTTTCTGAACGAATTCGTCAGATGAATTGGCAATGAGAATATTCTTTCCGTCTTCGTATGGAATTCCAGTTGCTCCCAATGAGGTTGTAATTACCACTTTTCCAAATGCCAAAGCCTCCACAATTTTCACTCTCATCCCACCGCCAGAAAGTAATGGAACAATTGCCACGTTCTTATTCAAAATGTATTGAGAAACACTCGAAATTTCAGCTTCCATTTTCAAGTTTCTGGAAGAACGAGAAAGGAGGGAAGCAGGCATTTTTCTTCCAGCCAACGAACAAGAAACGCTTGGGAATTCAGCATTGATCTTCGGCCAAATTTCATTCAAAAACCAAGTGACTCCTTCAATATTCGGTTGCCAATCCATGGCGCCTATATGGTAAAGATGTAAGATTTCTGTTTGTTGAGGATTTGCTTGAATTGAATTTACATCCATCCCTATTGGAATAATTTCGAATGGAACGTTAATTCCGAATTTCTGCATTTCAAATGCATCTTCCTTCGTAATCGCCACAATGCCATTTACCTTTTTCAGCACATCTAGCTCATACTTTTTCAATCGTGATGCAAGCAGATTCAAATACCACTTTTTGATAGGATTGGGTTCTTGCTGGGCTTGCTGCTCCCAAATTTTGAACTCAATGTTGTGAGCCCTGACAATAACTTTGGCTTTTGAGAGAGCCCGAATGGCTTCCAAATAAGGCGTGCAAAAAATGCTTTCTAAATGAATAATGTCGAATTCCGTAGATTTCAGAATCCCAATCAATCGGTTTTCAAATTCCTTGCTGTAAAAGCGTTCAATATTGTAAGACTTCGATGAAAATAGATTCAAGAAAGCATCAAGAGGCTTGATTCGCGTATCCATTTCCACCGATTCCATTCCTGTCTTTACCAAGATTTCAGAAGGAATTTTTGAAGCTTCGAAAGGATGCTTGTGGGTTGACATGCAAAGGATTTTCACTGAATGTCTATCCAATAGAAAACCTTCAGTCATTGCAGCCATTGCAATGCAACCACCATCCACTTTTGGGTATGGCGGTTTAAGACAAACCTGAAGTATTCGCACTTGGATTCAGTTTTTTGCGAAGCAATTCAAAAATGAGCTTCAATGGTTTGAAATAGGATTCCCACTCAAATATCTTAGAATCGGTAGTTGCCTTGTACGTAAGAAATAGACCAACAGGGAAAAGAACGGCTGATGAAAGCCACATTCCTTCTGCAACGGTCCACAGACCTTCTTTGGCAAATTTTTCGCCTGTTATAGAAAGCAAATAATAGATAAGAAAGAAGGCAATGGAGAAAACGGTTGGAAGTCCAAGTCCACCTTTTCGGATGATGGCGCCAAGCGGAGCACCGATGAAAAACAGAATGAGACAGGCAATCGAAAGTGTGAATTTCCGATGAACTTCAATCCAATAGCGACTGATACGCGACATACGTGCTTCAATATCGTCTTTTGCCGAATGGGTGTAAGAACGTGTGCTCCTAGCCATGTTGAGCGATGCTTCCACTATTCTAGAATGTTGTGGCTCATCGAACAACGACAAAGCACTTCCATTATATAATGCTGGTATTGCAACCACCGAAGAAGTGTCTGATTTCAGCGCAATGAAATTCCGTTTCAGGTTATCGTAAAAATTCATTTTTCGTTCCTCAAGACTGTGATCTAAGGTGTCGATGTTCTCCATCAACTGCCCAAAGCTTTGCATCTTGTAATTGTCCTTAAAAATATCTTCGTTGCTTCTGCGCATATTGAATTCCGTCATGTCGAACCGAATAATCTGCCGCTGAAATTCATTTCGCATATGCGGATACGTTCGTTCGTCTCGACTTCGGTTATCTTTCTGCTCGTAGCTGTTTCCGTTGTAAAGCGTTAGCATGAGGTAGCGGTCGCCTTCAAATTCCATTCGTCCCGAATCGGCCACAATAATCTTGTTATTGCCTTTGTTCTCTGTATGGTCATAGATTAGCACATCAAAAAGCGAAACTTCGTCTTCTCCCTTTGAGCCAACTCGGATGGAATAGTTGTCAATGCCCTTGTAAAACACACCCGGACGAAGATCCATAGTTGGTTTTTTATGCCTGATGTCGTACAAAAGTGTTCCCATTTTGAGGTTGGCTATTGGCAATAGATTATTAGAGAAATAGAAGGCCAGTCCGCTGACGGCAATTGAGAAAATAATGAGCGGAAACATGACTCTTCCAAGAGAAATTCCTGCCGAACGGAGCGAAACTAATTCGTAATGTTCTCCTAAAGACCCCATTGTCATAATAGACGAAATGAGCACGGAAAGAGGAAGTGCCAACGACACCAAACTGGCCGATGCATAAAACATCAACTCTCCGATGAGATGCCATTCAAGTCCTTTGCCTACGAGATCATCAATATATTTCCACAAAAACTGCATGAGCAGAATGAAGAGCGAAATGAAAAAAGTCATCACAAAAGGCCCCAAATAGGAAGTGATGATGAGCTTATGGAGTTTCTTCACGAATTGTAGCTTTTCGAGGTCAAATATAAGGTCTGAATATGGCTGGTTTTGTAATTCAGCTAAACGTCTAAATTTGCCGCCCCATGATAAACGGAAAAAAAGTAGTTGTAGTACTTCCAGCATACAATGCTGCAGAAACATTGGAAACCACATATCGTGAGATTCCATTTGATATTGTGGATGAGGTGGTTTTGGTGGACGATGCAAGCCCAGATAATACAATTGGGGTTGGTGCTAAACTTGGAATTAAGCATATCGTGAAACACCAAAAGAACCGCGGATATGGTGGGAATCAAAAATCGTGTTATGCCAAGGCACTGGAACTAGATGCGGACATCGTAGTTATGCTCCATCCCGATTATCAATACACACCAAAGCTCATACACTCAATGAGTTATATGATTGCTAATGGTGTTTACCCGGTGGTTTTTGGGTCTAGAATTTTAGGAAAAGGCGC